>CAINTU010000049.1 GCA_903853515.1 uncultured Micrococcales bacterium
AAACTGTGGATAAATGGTCAGCGGATAAAAAGTACCGCTAAACAAAAACATAGGCAGCATCACAAAGTTGATGACCTGCATCTGCTGCCAGTTGGTGAAATAACTAGTCACACCCATGCCGACGCTGGCGAAACCAAAGGCAATTAAAACCGCGGCCGGAATCGCCAAGATGCCATACCAAGACGGAATCAGACCCATCGGCGCAACCACGCACATGAAACCAATCGCATAAACCAGGCCGCGCATTAGCGCATAACTGATCTCGCCGATAGCAACATCGAGCGAGCCCAAACTGGTCGCCAACATGCCCTGATAAAGCTTGCCGAAATGCATCTTGAAAAACACATTCCAGGTCGAGTCATAGATTGCACCGTTCATGGCGCTGGTGGCAAGAAGCGCTGGCGTGATATAGGCCGCATAACTAACGGCATTGCCAGAACCATCGGTGACACCACCGATGAACTTGCCTAAGCCATAACCAAATGCCAAAAGATAAAACACCGGCTCAACGAAACCCGAGAGCACAACCATCCAAGTGGATGATTTGAGTGCCCTAAACGCGCGCTCAAGCACAACCTGCGGGCGGCCAGAATAAATGCCAGAACCCATTTTGCCGCTACGACGTTCGGCGATAGCGATGGCCGAATCAACGGCCGCGTTAATCATGCTCAATTTGCCAACCTCTTTTTGAATGGTGGGTAAGTCAGGCTCATGCCAACAACCGCCAACACCGATAGAAAACCAATGTGAAGCAAAAACATCTCGGGGCTAATCGGCATGCCATAGCTGAGCGCGCGCCCGATCTGAGTGGCGTGCCAGACCGGCGAAATCCACCCAATCCACTGCAAATAAATTGGCAGCGAAGCGAGTGGATAATAGGTTCCCGAAAACATGAACATTGGTGTGATGATGAATCGACCAACAATTGCAAAAACACCGTCGTCGTCTTTGATGCGGGCAGACAGCGCAAACATCACTGATGCAAAACTAAAGCCGGCAAAAATTGCACCAATCGTCAAAGCCGGCACAGAACTGATGCTGATAGCTCCGAAGGCAATCAAAGCCGCTTCATAAAGCGCGACCTGCACGATGCACCTAGCCAACGCGGCCAACATCACACCATTCACGATTTGACGGGGCGAAATAGCAGTCGCGTTCATCGAATAAAAACTGCGATCCCAATTGAAGCCTTGAAGTGTCGGAAAAGTGACTTCATCCATGGCGCCCTGAATTGCAGCGGTGACCAAAAGCGCTGGAGCCAAAAACGTCAGGTAGGGCACATGATCGAGGCCGTTTGCACCCATGTGCTTATTGACCAGCGAGCCGATGCCGATGCCAACAGACATCAAATAGAGCACCGGGTTGCCTAGGCCAAAGGCAAGCACCGAACGCCACCACTTGAGCATGCCGCGAATTCGAGTCTCGGCAATCATTAGCGAGCCGCGGCGCATCGGCACCGCAGGGTCAACGAGCGTGGCAGCACCAATCCAGGTGCGCACATCAGCTGCGCCGAGTTGCTCTTGAACTTTGGTCTCGCCCATTAGTCAATCAACGTTCTGCCGGTCAGACGCAAAAATACATCTTCAAGTGACGACCTGCGAACCAGCGAGGTGATTGCATGCAACCCGAGTTTGGTGATTTGCTCTAACGCTTTCTCACCGTTGTCTGAATAAACAAGGATTCGGTCAGGCAAGACTTCAAGTCGATCGCCGATGCCGTTGATCTGCTCGGCCACAGCCTTGTTGTTGTCGCTGCCAAAACGAACTTCGAGAACTTCTTTGCTCGAATACTTTTTGATGAGCTCGGCAGGGCTGCCTTCAGCCATGATGCGGCCTTTGTCCATCACGATTAGGCGGTCGCAGAGTTGCTCAGCTTCATCCATGTAATGCGTGGTGATCACCAAAGTGACGCCCTGCTCTTTTAGGCGAAAGAGTCTGTCCCACAAGATATGACGCGCCTGTGGGTCAAGGCCGGTGGTCGGCTCGTCGAGCATCAAGATCTCAGGCTCATTGACTAGGCCGCGCGCGATAGTGAGTCGGCGCTTCATGCCGCCGCTGAGTTCTTCAGATTTGGCATTGCGCTTTTCGGTCAACTGGGCGAATTCGAGCAGTTCTTCGATCTTGCCCTTCAAGAACTTGCGGCTGAGGCCAAAATAGCGGCCATAAACCATCAGGTTCTCCCACACCTTTAGCTCGCGATCAAGGTTGTCTTGCTGCGGCACAACACCCAGGTGGGCACGGATTTCTGGGCCTTTGAGCTCTGGGTCTTTGCCCAAAATTGACAGTTCGCCACCCGTGCGCTGCGATGTGGCTGCAATCATCTTCATTGTGGTCGATTTGCCAGCACCGTTTGGGCCCAAAAGGCCGAATGCCTCGCCTCGCTTGACCTCAAAGTCGATGCCATCGACGGCCACAAACTCGCCATAGGTCTTGCGCAATCCGCGGGCCAAAATCATTGTTTCTTTGCTGGTGTTAGCCAAGGTGGCCTACCCTATCTGCTCAAAAGCCTCGTCGCGTCGCCGAAAATCGCTTTCGGCACAGCCTTCAAGTCTATTTGCCAAGGCTTGATTGCTTGGCAGATTTAACGCGCAAACCCCGCCTTCACCATGCCTGATATGGTTGAGTTTATGACCCCCGCCACGCTCGCCAAGCCGCGACCTGGCAACACCCGCACCACCGGCAAAGAGCAGTTTTATACCCCTGCCGGCCTGGCCGAGAGCTTGGTCGGCGAAGTTGCCGCCCTAGTGCCAGATTTTTCGACTCGTACGGTTCTAGAACCTGCTGGCGGCACCGGCGCTTTTGTTAGCGCGGCCGCGAATGCCGGCGCTAAGAGCATTTTGAGTTTCGACATCGAGCCAAAAGCGCCAGGTGTTATCGAAGCGGATTTTTTAACCAGCGCTGAAAAACTTCAAGGCCTAAACGGTGCGATCACAATCTCTAACCCACCTTTTGGTCGAAACAATTCGTTGAGCATCCCGTTTTTCAATTTGGCCGCAAAACACAGCGATGTGATTGCTTTCATCGTGCCGAGGTCGTGGCGAAAATGGTCTGTGCTAAATCGCCTTGACCGCAACTTTGAGTTGGTCAGCGACAAAGATTTGCAAATTGACTATGTTGACGAAATCGGTTCATCAATTTGGCAAAAGAATAATCTGAACACTTGCTTTCAGATTTGGCGTCGAAGCGACAAGCTGCGGCCACTAATTCGAGTGCGCGACGCTGGCCTCATTGAACGGGCAACACCGCAGACGGCCGATCTTGCACTTACGTGTTTTGGTTTCTCTTGTGGCAAAGTTTCGACTGACTTTGAGCGTGTGCCCAATACCACCAGCATGTTTTTGCGAGTGCACGATGTGCGCGCGCTTAAGGCTCTGCACGAAGTCGACTATTCAAGGTTTTATCGCAACACCGCCTATACCGAAGCGCTATCGCTGCCAGAAGTTCGCTATCTGGTGCAAGAAGCTGTGCTCGGCGATAGCGGCCTAATCGAAGAACACTAAATTCCAACTAAAGAAAAGAGCAGCAAATGAGCATGATGGGTGGCCGTCGCGGCGGCAGATCAAATCAACAGGGTGGCCCTAAGGCCAAGTTCTCGCAATTGCTGCCTTATTTAGCCGAACACCGCGGTCAGCTGGTACTTGCCGTCGTGCTGAGCCTGATTGGCGCTGGCACCAACCTGGCGCAACCGCTTTTGGTCGGCAATGTTATTACTGTGGTGCAAAATCACCAGGATATTTTGCCGCTCGCCCTCGCCTTAGTCGCGATCACCGTGGTCTCTACACTCGCCAGCGGCGTGATGTATTTCGTCTTGG
>CAINTU010000050.1 GCA_903853515.1 uncultured Micrococcales bacterium
CTGCCAATTCGTCGCCACCGCGTTTGGCGAGATTATCAATCGACAACAAATACAGAGTGACCACGTTGATGTTTAGGTCTTCGCACCAGCCAAGGAATTCTTGAATCTTTTTGCCACCAGCGGTGTGACCAACTTTTGCCTTGGCCGCAAAGTTGCGCTCAGCCCAGCGGCGGTTACCATCGAGCATCACTGCAACGTGCTTTGGCAAATCGGCACCACGAAGAGTCGCGCTCAGGCGACGCTCATAGAGTCGATAAATCAGATTGCGCAAGGCGCACTACCTTTTGTCGTGGTCTCGGGCTGCTTGTTCGCGTGCCAGCTCGGCAGCCTCTTCGAGAGCGGCCTGCTCTTCGCTAATGCTCTCGAGAATCTCTTCGCGATATCTAACCTTGCGAATACGTCGCGTCATATCAAAAATCAGAAACACCGCACCGACTGCAACCAGAGCGGTCATTACCCAACCGATTGTGCCGGGGCTTGTGGTGATCAGCGACGGGTCGGCGGTCGGTGAACCACTAGGAGTCGGGTCAGCCGAAATCCAAGCGGCTAGAAGGCCAGAGAAAATGCTCATGGTTCAAGTTTGCCAGAGAGTTTTGACTGCCGATAACACAGCTCAATCGCCCTTGGGTTAGCCTTGTGTGGTGAGCATTGATCCTGGGCTTTTAGAGTCGCGCTATGGCATTAAGCCAAAGAGCAAGGCACGCAACCGCACCCTGGTTATCGCCTTTGCGGCCATTTTGGTAGCCGCTTTTGCCATTTGGCAGTTTGGCATCGGCGGCTATAACGCCAGCGCCGCAACCGCCGAGGTCGTGGGCTATCAAGTGCCGTCTGAGCGCCAAATAACCCTGAACATCAACCTAACCAAGCCAGGCAGCGCAACGGCCACCTGTGCCCTGCAGGCTCTAAACGTGAACTTTGGGGTGGTCGGCTATAAAGAGGTCACCTTTGGGCCAGATCCGGCGAAGGGCCAGCCGTCTGACATGCTAACCACGGATTCCTCTCAAACCACCCACCAATACGCCCTAACCTTCAACACCACAGAATTGGCGGTTTCAGGGGTGGTAGATAGTTGCTGGCTCAACTAACATATTGAGATACCGCTCGGCTTATGGCCGAGCGCTTTTATTTGCGAATGACCAGACCGAAACACAGGATAAGACGATGAACGAAGCTGCCCCAACCTGGCTAACCCAAGAGGCCTATGACGCTTTGGCCGCCGAGCTTGAGCAACTTATGACCGTTGGTCGCACCGAGATTGCCAAAAAGATTCAAGATGCTCGCGAAGAGGGCGACCTTAAAGAAAACGGTGGTTATCACGCCGCTAAAGACGAGCAGGGTCGCATCGAGGCCCGAATCAATCGTCTCGAAAACATTTTGGCTAGTTCGGTTGTGGGCGAAGCGCCGCAAACCCACGGCATCGTTCAGCAGGGTGTCATCGTCAAGGTGTTGCTAAACGGCAGCGAGAACGAGTTTTTGCTCGGCAGCGCCGAAATGGCCGAAGTCACCGACCTAACCGTCTATTCGCCAGATTCGCCTATTGGCAATTCCATAATCGGCAAAAAGATTGGCGAAGAAGTTTCATACACCGCACCAAACGGTCGCGCCATCAAAGTCGAGATCGTCGACGTGCGCCACTTTAGCGGCTAGCGTTTAGTCTTCGCGTGCCTTTTGCAAGCGCGGCTTTAGCCCGGCCTTGCGCAACGCCTCAACAACCTGCAGCGCGTGTTCGTGCCCGCTGGTCTCGACCGATAGGTTCAACTCGACTTCGCTGATTTGCAGGCCGTCGCTATTGCGGGTGTGCAACACTTCGATTACGTTTGCGTTTGCGCCGGCAATCACCTCGGCTGTCAAAGCTAGTTGCCCTGGGCGGTCAGGAAGCATCAC
>CAINTU010000051.1 GCA_903853515.1 uncultured Micrococcales bacterium
AACGTGCACGGTGTCTATAAAGCAGGCAACGTGGTGTTGCGCCCAGAGTTGCTAAAGGGCATTCAAGAAGCTGTCGGCGCAAAGTACGGCAAGAACGCTCCATTCGATTTGGTCTTTCACGGCGGTTCAGGTTCAACCGAGCAAGAGATTGCCGATGCGGTGAGATTTGGTGTGGTCAAAATGAACATCGACACCGACACCCAATATGCTTTCACCCGGTCGATTGCGGGTCACATGTTCTCGAACTATTCGGGAGTATTAAAAGTCGACGGCGATGTTGGCGACAAGAAGGCCTATGACCCTCGCGGTTGGGGCAAGACTGCAGAAGCCGCCATGGCAAAGCGAGTGGTTTTGGCTGCCCAAGAACTTGGCTCAGCCGGCAAATCTATGTCGATTTAGTTTTTGAGGCAGCTAAATTTTCGATATTTTTAGCGCTTGGATTTATTCTCGGTCTCGTGGCCAGCGGCCTTAAGATCTTTGCGCAACTCTTTTGGCAACGAAAACTGAACATCTTCTTCAGCGGTTTGCACGATTTCGACGTCACCAAAGCCGCGAGACGCTAAGTCAACGAGCACCTGATCGACGAGCTCTTCAGGAACGCTCGCACCCGATGAAACACCGACTGTCTCGACGCCGATAAACCAGTCATCCTTGATTTCAGTCGCAAAATCAACGCGATAGGCGGCCTTTGCGCCAGCCTCGAGTGCAACCTCGACGAGACGCACAGTGTTTGATGAATTCGCCGAACCGACCACAATCACCAGATCGCTCGCTGCGCCAACTTTTTTGATGGCCACCTGACGGTTTTGAGTGGCATAGCAAATGTCATCGCTAGGCGGGTCTTGCAGAGTCGGAAACTTTTTGCGCAACTCAACGACAGTCTCATAGGTTTCATCGACCGAGAGAGTTGTTTGCGAAAGCCAGATCACTTTGTTCGGGTCGCGCACTTGAGAAGAGTCGACACCGGCGTGCCCGTCAATAACCTGCACATGTGCCGGGGCCTCGCCCGCTGTGCCCTCGACCTCTTCGTGGCCAGCGTGGCCAATAAGCAAAATGTCATAGTCGTCGGCTGCAAAACGTTGAACTTCGCGGTGAACCTTTGTGACTAGCGGGCAGGTGGCGTCAATGGTTTGCAATCCGCGGTTTTCGGCGGCTTTCACAACTGCCGGGCTCACACCGTGGGCACTAAACACAAGGATTGCGCCTGGCGGCACCTCATCAACCTCGTCGACAAAAACTGCGCCGCGTGCCTGAAGTGACTGCACAACGTGCTTGTTGTGCACGATTTCTTTGCGCACATAAACCGGAGTGCCGTAGTGGTCGAGCGCTTTTTCGACGGCGATTACGGCACGATCGACACCAGCGCAATAACCGCGCGGAGCGGCTAGCAGCACCTTTTTAGCGCCAATTTCTTGTCGGTCGTCGGCGGTATTCTTAGAGTCAATCACCACGTAATTCTATGCGTGCAACGACGGGTAAGGTTTCGATGACAAGTGCCGATCTTGGCCATGGCGAGGCGAACGATATTGCCGCTGATGCCGGCGGCCCAGCTGGCACAGAGTCGCAACCCTATTCGGTGGCCGAGATTGCGGCTCACGTTAGTGGCGCTATTGCCAAATGGCCAGCCACTTGGATCGAGGGTGAACTCATCAAGTTTCGCATCGGCCCGTCAGGCCACGCCTACCCAACTTTAAAAGATCTCAACCAAGCAGCGAACATCGACCTTGCGATTTTTAAAAACGTTTTGATGGCAAGCGGTCTTGATTTTGTTGATGGCGACAAAGTCTTGGTCAGCGGCAAGTTTGATCTGTGGGCAGCTAGCGGCAAATTCACTTTCAAAGTTTCAAGCATTCGCAAAGTGGGCCTTGGTGATCTATTGGCCAAACTTGAAGCACTTCGAGCCAAGTTGCGCGAAGAAGGCTTGACTGACCCAGCTCGCAAACAACCACTGCCGTTTTTACCGAATCGAATTGGCCTAATCACCGGCGCAAATTCTGACGCCGAAAAAGACGTTAAAGAAAACGTGTTGCGTCGCTGGCCAGATGCAAAATTCGAAATCATCAATACGCTCGTGCAGGGCGAAGGTTGCCCACCTCAGGTGATTGCGGCAATCAAAGAGCTCGATGCAAACCCAGCGGTCGATGTGATTATCATCGCTCGCGGTGGCGGCGCATTCTTAGACCTAATCGGTTTCAGCGACGAGGGCGTTGTGCGTGCTGCGGCGGCAGCCAAAACCCCGATCATCTCGGCCATCGGGCACGAAAACGATCATCCACTGTTAGATGATGTCGCCGACTGGCGCGCATCAACCCCAACCGACGCTGCCAAAAAAGTTGTGCCCGACGTTGTTGATGAGCGACGCCAGATTGCCGATGGGCTTGCCAAGATGAAGCTTCTGATTGGCAACTTTTTGGCAGGTCAGGTCGAATTCATCAAGCAACTTCGATCTCGGCCGATCGTCGCTAACCCATATGCATTTCTTGACCTTCGCGTTGAAGACCTAGACCGCGCGCTTGGCGACGTTCGAGACGCCTTTGGCGATCAACTTTTGGCCGCGCACAACGATATAAAGACCAAGTCACACGTTTTAGCTTCGCTGTCGCCACAGTCGACTTTGAACCGCGGATACTCTGTTGTTCGTGATGAAGCCGGCAACGTTATTGCCGACGCTGGCAAGGTCAAGGCCGGCCAAAGGCTCAAGATTCGGGTCGCCAAGGGCGATCTCGATGCCACCGCAAATTAGACCCAAGCAAATTAGACCCACGCAAATTAGACTAGGTATTGAAAATGACTGACAAAAAAGAGAACTCAGACATCGAAGCGATGAGCTATGAGCAAGCGCGTCAAGAGCTCACCAAGGTAATCAGCGACCTCGAGCAGGGCTCGGTCACACTCGAAGCCAGCATGAAACTATGGCAACGCGGCGAGGCTTTGGCGGCCAAGTGCGAAGAATGGCTGTCTGGCGCTCGTGCAAAACTCGACGAGGCATTGAAAGATAAAAAAGCTTGAGCGACTCAGCTGCAAGACACCGCGCAAGGCAGACAGTAATAAACCTTGTGCTGGCGCTAGGCGCATCGCTAGCCATTGTTGTTGTGATGATCGCGGTTGTTCCGCGTGACGACAGCAATCGAATCAAACCAATCGATTACTCGGGTGTGGTCGACGACGCTGTTGCTTCAACCGGCTGGAACATCTTCAAAATCACACCGCCAAAAGGCTGGTGGGCAAACCAAGCGCAACTAACCACCAAAGCAAGCGACGCCGTGCCAACTTTTAGCGCGGGTTTCGTAGGCAGTCAGACCAAATACCTTGGCTATACCCAAGCCTTTAACGTGAACCCAACTTGGCTTGCCCTTCAACTAAAAGATTTGACCCCGGTTGGCACCTTCGGCATCGGTTATCGCAACTACACCGAATACAAATCGGTCGTTCAACACGACCCAGCTCAAACCAAGGATGAGGTTTGGGTTATGCAGGTGGGCAACGACGCCGTGCTGCTCTATGGCATTGGCAGCAAAACTGACTGGGAATTCTTTGCAACCAGCATCGATCAGGCCGTTCAAAGGA
>CAINTU010000052.1 GCA_903853515.1 uncultured Micrococcales bacterium
AAGGGGGCTGTGCACCAGATATAGGCTGTAAGACATTTTGCCGAGCCCCAAAGACGTGCGACTAGTAAAAACTCGGTGCACCAGAGCACGCGGGCGACCGGCGAGCCACATCACCAGCATCGCGGTGGCAATGCCGAGCAACGATTCGCTCAACCACACATTGGCCTCGGCAAAATGAGCGAAAACAAATATCCAAGCCAAAACAACGATAAATGGCACCCAAAAGAGCCTTGTATTCACTTTTGAGTTGGTCAACAAGTCAGCTGCCAACATTCCCACCGCGAAAAGCCCAATAAACCAAGGATGCAGGCGGTCTAGGCTACCCAAAAAGTGCGGCACAAAGTGCAAATGGTGATGCTTTTGCTGCACCCCAATAAAGTGCGGCACCAAGCTGAGGGCAAAAACAACTGGCACAGCGACCCATTTGCCGAGCCAGCGCCAGAGCGGCAAAATCAGCAACGGCATCAAGAAATAGATCTGCCACTCGACTGCGACAGACCACATCGGCCCGTTTATCTTGTTAACCCACTTGGGTACGAAATCATGTATCAAAAAAATGTGCGAAACGATGGCCTGCCAGTCGACCGGAATCTTGTCATCCCAGCGAGTGCCGGCGCGCGTTTGCATCAGCGGCACCGCGGCGATCAGCGCCACCGAGAGCGCCAGCGCTACCCAATAAGGCGGAACGATGCGACGAAATCGGCGCCAAATGTAGTGCCCCATGCCCTGCGGCAACTTGCCTTTACGAGCTCGACTCACGGCAATCATCAGAACAAAACCAGAGAGCACAATAAAAATCGGCACACCCTGATAACCGTTTCTGGTGAGCCAAAATAGCACGGGCAATGAAGCGGCAGCGGTGCCAGTCAACCCGATAAAGAGCATGGTGTGATAAATCGCAACCGCCAGAGAGCTGAACCCACGGATGCCATCGACATACCGAGAGTCGAACTTGCGAGGGGCATCGCCTTCTAAATCGCTCATCTACCCAATGTATCAAGTCAAACTCTTCGAGCGAACGCTGCACTGATGCGTGTCACCCGCCATGGCGGTGTCCCCTTAAGTGGGGACACCTGAGCACGCAAATTTGGTAGCCACAACTCATAAACTTTTTGCTAACGGGAGGGGAAGCCTTATGTCAGAAGAACACGAAAAATATGTTCCGAGTATCGTGACCAACAGCGACGGCAGCATAAAGACCTGCTGCGGCGTGCCGATGATTGCATTTCTTCTAATCGCAACAGCTGCCGCGCAAACGTTCCACTGGGTATAACCGGTTAGCCATCAATAGACCTGGGGGTAAACGAAAACCGCCTCCGAAGCGAAAGCTTCGGAGGCGGTTTTTTTAGTTCGAAGAACTACTTGGTGATCTTGGTGACGGTACCGGCACCAACAGTGCGGCCACCCTCACGGATTGCAAAGCGAAGACCTTCTTCCATAGCGATTGGCTGAATCAGCTCAACTGCCATTTCGGTGGTGTCGCCAGGCATAACCATTTCAGTACCTGCAGGAAGGGTGATAACACCAGTCACGTCAGTGGTACGGAAGTAGAACTGTGGGCGGTAGTTCGAGTAGAACGGGTTGTGACGGCCACCCTCATCCTTTGAAAGGATGTAGACGTTGGCGTCAAAACCAGTGTGAGGTGTGATCGAACCAGGCTTAACAACAACCTGACCGCGCTCTACGTCTTCACGCTTGGTTCCACGTAGCAATAGACCAACGTTCTCGCCGGCCTCTGCATAGTCGAGAAGCTTGCGGAACATTTCGATACCGGTAACGGTGGTCTTCTGCTTGTCGCGGATACCGACGATTTCAACTTCGTCGTTAACCTTGACCTGGCCACGCTCGATCTTGCCGGT
>CAINTU010000053.1 GCA_903853515.1 uncultured Micrococcales bacterium
AGGCCACATAAGAGCCGATCAGAGGCGACATTCGCCAGGTCTGCGAGATGTGGCGGTCAAGTGAATGCGACTTGTATTGGGTTAGCACAACAATGCGTCGCAGGCCAGAATTCACCAGGTTAGACAAAGCAAAGTCAATGAGGCGATAACTGCCGCCAAATGGCACTGCCGGCTTAGCGCGGTCTGCCGTCAAAGGCATCAGGCGTTTGCCCTCGCCGCCGGCTAGCACCATGCCAAATACGCGTTGCTTACTCATAACCAAATGTTATTCCCCAAATCGAGCGAACACTACGATTCATATATGCGAATCGCAATTGTTACCAAAGAATATCCGCCAACAATCTATGGTGGTGCAGGCGTTCACGTGGCCGAATTGGTCAAGGTACTTCGTTCAAAGATTCAGGTTGACGTGCACGCATTCGGTGAAGACCGCAGCGAGAACCACACCTATTCGTATGGGCTGAGCCCGGAGTTTGCCAAGGCCAATGGTGCTGTGCAAACCCTTGCCACCGACATCAGCATTTTGAACGGCATCGAGGCAGCTGATTTGGTGCATTCACACACCTGGTATGCCAACTTTGCCGGTCTAACATCCGCCAAGCATCTCGGTGTGCCTCATCTGATCACTGCCCACAGTCTCGAGCCGCTTCGTCCGTGGAAGCTAGATCAGCTAGGTGGCGGTTACCGGCTTTCGTCATTTATCGAGCGCACCGCCTATCTCGATGCAACAAGAATCATCGCCGTCAGTCACGGCATGAAGGCAGACATCGCAAAGGCTTACCCCGATGTAGATGCAGCCAAAATTTCGGTGGTGCACAATGGCATCGACCTTGATGCCTTTCAATCGGCAGAAAACCACGACTTAGTTAGAGCGCTTGGCGTTGACCCTGATCAGCGCAGTGTGCTTTTCGTTGGGCGCATCACCAAGCAAAAGGGGCTACCGTACCTTTTGAAGGCAGCCGAACACCTTCCCAACGATGTTCAGCTCGTGCTCTGCGCCGGAGCCCCTGACACCGCTGAGATCGCGGCCGAGGTTTCTGCGCTGGTGACTAAGTTGCGCGAGACTCGCGACAATGTGATTTGGATCGAGAAGCACCTTTCGCGACCAGAACTGGTCGCCATGCTATCGGCGGCCACTGTGTTTGCCTGCCCTTCGATTTATGAGCCGCTTGGCATAGTGAATCTTGAGGCGATGGCCTGTCTTACCCCTGTGGTTGCCACCGCGACAGGTGGGATTCCTGAAGTTGTTGCTGATGGCGAGACTGGGCTTCTAGTTTCGATTGAGCAACTCTCTGACGGCAGCGGAACACCGATCGATGAGAATCGTTTTGTCGCTGATTTTGCGGCAAAGCTAAATCAAACTCTTGAAGGTGATGACTTAGAACGGTTCGCCCTCGCCGGCCGCAAGCGCGTCGAAGAGCTCTTTAGCTGGCAACGCATTGCCGATCAAACAATTGGTGTCTACCGCGAGGCAATCGCTTCGTTCGCTTAGGCTAATTGGCATGACCGAAGTTGTATCTCTCGACAAGTTGAGCATTGTCAGATCTGGCAAAAGAATCCTTGACGATATCAGCCTGAGCATTGAATCTAATCAGCGCTGGGTAATTATTGGCTCAAATGGCGCAGGCAAAACAACTTTGCTTCGAGTGCTCGCTGCTGGGCTGCAACCCAGTGCTGGTCAGGCAAGAATCCTTGGCGAAACCCTTGGCGAGATAAACGTTTTTGAACTTCGAACCAGAGTTGGTTTCGCTTCGAGCGCCATGGCAGCCCGCATTCCAAATTCTGAGACCGTTCTAGATGCAGTTATGACCGCAAGCTATGGCATAACTGGTCGCTGGAATGAGAAATATGAGGCAGTCGATGAGCGACGAGCCTTGCGAGTCTTAGAAGAGTGGCAGCTTGCCGAATTCGCCGATCGGGCCTTTGGCACTCTGAGCGATGGCGAACGCAAACGAGTGCAAATCGCTCGCTCGGTTATGACCGATCCAGAGCTTTTATTGCTTGACGAGCCTGTTGCCAGCCTTGATATTGCCGCTCGTGAGCAAACCATAAAAATTCTTGGGGGATACGCTTCTCATCCGAAAGCGCCAGCGATTGTGATGGTTACCCACCACCTCGAAGAAATCCCGGTCGGCTTCACCCATGCATTGATTCTCGATGCGGGCAAAATCTATGCCGCTGGCCCGATCGAGCAGACTTTGACCAGCACTAAACTGACCGAAGCCTTTGGACTGGCGCTAGAAGTCGCAAACGCCAACGGCCGCTATACAGTGCGAGCCAAATAGCCTTCGAACACCCCAGTGCTATAGGCTCTGGCATGCGCGACTAGTTTCTGGTAGCATTGTGCGAGTGCCCAGAGCACAAAACCCCAAGTTTTCTAAGCAAAGTGAGCATTTGATGAAGTCAGACATCCACCCAAAGTATGAGGCAGTTGTTTTTCGCGACCTAGCCTCGGGCGTGGCCTTCTTGACCCGTTCAACCGTGTCAAGCACCAAGACCATCGAATGGGAAGACGGCAACACTTACCCAGTTTTCGACGTTGAAATCTCGTCAGCTTCACACCCGTTCTATACCGGCAAGCAGCGCATTCTCGACTCGGCCGGTCGCGTCGAGCGCTTCAACGCCCGTTACAAGCAGTTCGGTGCCAAGAACTAGATTTGTTTTCAAAAGCAGAACTCCCTCGAATTATCGAGGGAGTTCTGCTTTAACGACTGCTTTGCCGAGACGAATTTCAGTGTCAGTTAATAGACCTTGATTGGCCAGCCAAAGCTGGGCTGATAATCAGGTCGCTCTTTTTGCATATAGGCTGCAAAACTCTTTTCGATTTCATCAGCCCAAGCCATTTGCATTTGAGAT
>CAINTU010000054.1 GCA_903853515.1 uncultured Micrococcales bacterium
ACCTATTTTTGATGTTGCCACGCAATGACTGCATACATAGGTTAAATGAGCCGAGGATCGATTCTGACTGTTCGCACGTTGAACAATGTTTTTGGATCATTCCAACCCAAGCTGTCCCATGCATCGACTGAGACTTCAGCTCCAGTAGACCAGAATCCAGGATCACTGACTGCATTGGAGCACGCCGTTGAACTCACTGCGGAATCGCCTCGGGAATACCATATACAAACTTGAACAATGCGCAAATTTTGGTACACGTTTGCCGCTGCCTTTGCCTTGCCAACGTAGTAGAGCCATGCCACCTCAGCAGAAGTGGCGTAACTAGCCCCCCAAAAAGTT
This sequence comes from uncultured Micrococcales bacterium, assembly GCA_903853515.1. Taxonomy (GTDB): domain Bacteria; phylum Actinomycetota; class Actinomycetes; order Actinomycetales; family Microbacteriaceae; genus Rhodoluna. The sequence goes on from CAINTU010000054.1 coordinate 340, forward strand.
CGAGACAGCCCTCTGCCATCTGTCCAGGTCCACGAAACGGGTGGCTGACCGTCGATCATTTCAGACTGAAAGGTGTCAATTTGAGCCCCTGGGATTTGTGAGTAGTCCAACAGGGCATTAGAGGTTGGAGCGACGGTAGCTTGCGAGAGGCTCGTAGACGCAATGTTACTTACATCCGTTGCTCCGGACGGACTTGGACTGCTGGCTCCAAGTACGGTAGCGAGCAATAACGTGCTGACAATCATGTTTCTTCTTTCTGTTCAGTGCGGCCTACTTACATAGCACTCTGCTAATCGAAAACCGCATATTGATATGCTATTGTATTGATATACAATAGTATTGATATACAATAGTATTGATAATCAATATATACAAATCAGGAGGCAACTTTGAAATACGCAAATAAATTGGGCACTAACACCGCAATCGCCATTCTTTGGCTTCTGATCGTATTCGGGTTATTGTTCGAGATTTATCTAATCCCTGCCACTAGCGCTGACTTATCTGCACGCTATACAGAATTCAAAGGCGATGGGCTTTCAATTGGAGCACTATTGACTTGCATTGTGGCTTTTGGGCAATTGGTTTTGGCGCTCATCGCAGTATTGCTAAGGCGAATTTCAAAGTCGCAATTGTTGCATGCTAATACCCAGAAAGTGGTGCAGTTGCTTAGTGCTGTGATGTTCGCTGTCGCTGGCAGTTGCGCCACATTATTGGGGTGGTTGATGAACCAAAACGCTTTACCTGGAGCAGTATTTATTGGACTAGTGGTATCCATCTGCCTCGGGGCAGCAGCGGGTCTTGTGCTGATTTCGTTGGCAAGCGTATTGCGAGAAGCGATCGCAGCAAAGACCGAGTTAGAAGCCGTGATCTGATGGCTATCGAAGTCGCATTTGACTCACTTAGGAATGCCAAAGGGCTAACAATGGCCCAGCTAGCCGACCTAGTTGGGATTACTCAAGCAAACTTGTTTGTGCTCAAAAGCGGCAAGGCCAGGGCAATACGCTTCTCAACTCTAGAGGCACTTTGCCAGGCGCTAGATTGTCAACCGGCCGACATATTGCGCTACCATAGCGACTCAAAACGAGTGCGTAAGTAGACCGTAGATAGAAATCCCGACCATCGCTCGTCGGGATTTTTATTTGGCACGAGCTAGATCAACCCGCGACGCTTCAACAGTGGCTCGATGGTTGCATCTTGCCCTCTGAAGTTTCTAAACATCTGCATAGAGTTGAGCGAACCACCACGTGAAAGCAGAGTGTCTCTAAAGTGGTCGCCGTTTGCTCTGGTCAGGCCACCATTTTGCTTGAACCAATCAACCGTGTCGGCATCTAGCACCTCTGACCAGATGTAGCCGTAATAGCCAGCCGCATAACCGCCCGCAAAGATGTGCGAGAAATAAGTTGAGCGATAACGGGTCGGCACAGGATCAAAGTCGAGGCCATAATCGGCAATAGCCTTAGCTTCGAATGCCTCAACATCGCGAATGTCGTCGTCTTCGGTGATCTGGTGCCATGCGAGGTCAAGAATCGCCGCGGCCAAATAACTTGTGGTGGCGTGACCTTCGTTGAAGGTTGAAGAAGCCTTGAGGCTATCTAGCCAGTCCTGCGGAATGCGCTCGCCGGTTTCATAGTGGCGAGCATAGTTGTCGATGACTTCTGGCCAGCTCAGCCACATTTCGTTGACCTGCGATGGAAACTCAACAAAGTCACGCTGAACACTTGTGCCAGAGAACCTTGGATACTTCACGTTCGAGAGCATGCCGTGAAGTGCATGGCCGAATTCGTGGAACAGCGTTGTTGTCTCGTCGTAGGTGAGAAGTGCCGGTTCGCCAGCGGCTGGCTTAGGCACATTCAAGTTGTTGACTACGACTGGCAGTTGACCAAACAAGAAGTTCTGATCGACCAGGTTGTTCATCCAGGCGCCACCGCGCTTTGAATCGCGGGTGAAGAAATCACCGATAAACAGTGCCAGTTTCGAACCGTCTTCGTTGAAGACCTCAAAAGCACGAGCCTCGGGGTGATAGGTCTTCAGGTCTTTGCGCTCTTTGAAGCTCAAGCCAAACAATTTGTTTGCGGCATAAAAGACACCGTCGAACAAAACGCGCTCTAGTTCAAAATATGGCTTTAGCGCAGCGCTATCGAGGTTGAACTTTGCTTCGCGAACACGTTCGGTATAAAGATCCCAATCCCAGGATTGCAAATTGCCGTTGCCGCCATCTGCCTGCATAGCTGCCTCAAGCTCGGCTGCCTCAAGTTTGGCGTTGCGCACCGCTGCCGGCGCAATCTGGCGGAGCATTTTGTGCACGTTGTCTGGGTGAGCAGCGTTGCGGTCTTGCAGAACATGCTCGGCGTGGGTGGCAACACCAAACAACTTGGCGCGCCTAGCGCGAAGTGCCGCCATCTTTAGAAGCACTGGGCGGTTGTCGTTCTCGTTGTCTTGCTTGCCCTTGATGAGCGAGTTCTTCATGATGCGTTCGCGAAGCGCTCGGTTGGTTAGCTGGGCAAGCATTGGGTGACCGGTGAAGTTCACCATGCCAATAAGCCACTTACCCTCTAAACCGCGGTCTTTGGCGGCTTGTGCGCAGGCTGCAATTTGCCCTTCGGTTAGGCCATCGAGTTCGGCAACGTCATCGACCACGACAGCCAAGGCGTTGGTGTCGTTTAAGAGGTTCTTGCCAAATTGTGTTTCTAGTTTTGAAAGCTCTTCGTTGAGTTTTGTTAGCTCTTCACGTTGGGCATCGCTCAAGTGCGCACCTGCGTGCGTGAAATCTTGGTAATAACGCTCGAGCAACCACTCGTCTTCGGTGTTGAGCCCTAGAGCTGATCGGTTGTCGAAAAGTTGCTTGATGCGACCGAAAAGCGCAGGGTTCAAACGAATAGCGTCAGAGTGTGCGGCAAGCTTCGGCGCGATCTCTTCTTCGATGTCGTCGAGCGCCTTGCTGGTGTCGCTCGATGACTTGTTATAGAAAACCATCAGCATGCGGTTGAGAACCTGGCCGCTGCGCTCGAGAGCCACAATCGTGTTGTCAAAGGTGACTTCTTGTTGCGCAAGAATCGCCGCGACTTCGGCAAGCTGTTGCTCGCAACCGGCATAGAAGGCGGGCAGATAGCTCTCGTCGTTGATTGCCGAGAAATCGGGCAACTCGTATTCGAGTGTTGAGCGCTGCGCGAATGGGTTCTGGTCGTTAAAAGTCATGCGACTAGCCTAAATCAAGCCACCGACTCGAACCCGAGTCAGACTAAAAGCGCAACCTAAATGAAACTTGTGCGAGCCAGTCGGCTTATTGCTCTTCGACAGTTGGGGCCAACACGATATCTTTCATCGCCAGTTCTGGCCCTACAGCGACCTTAAACTCTTGGATTCGCCCAGCGGCGCGAAGATCAGCGAGTAACAGGTTGACCGACTTTTCTGCCTCGGCTGGCACCTCGATGGTGGCGCTCTGCACGTCTGCCTTCATCGATGCCTTTGCATCGCTCTTTGCCTTGCGCAACTGGTGCAGCGCATCGGCAGCCAAAGTTAGCAGTGGCTCGTTCGCCTGGTTTAGGCCGTCAGCCAGTTCTTGCGCTGTTGGCCACGCAGCTAGGTGCACCGAACCGGCAGCACTTTGCCACCACGACCAGACCTCTTCGGTGGCGTATGGCAAGAACGGCGCAAACAATCGCGACAGCACGATTAGCGCTTTGCGCAGCGCCAGCACTGCCGAGGTTTGCTCGGCCACTGTGAACTCGCCCTGACCATAGGCACGTTCTTTGACTAGCTCTAGGTAATCGTCGGTGAAGCTCCAGAAGAAACTTTCGGCTAGCTCTAGTGCCTTGGTGTGGTCATAGTTTTCGAATGCGGTGGTGGCTTCGGCCACAACCGCCGCAAGGTTCAACAACATGCCCTGATCAACTGGTTCGCTAACGATGGCCGCAGCATCGGCAGGCGCTTCAAAACTCAAAACGAATTTGGCAGCGTTCATGAATTTGATGGCCAGACGGCGACCAACTTTCATCTGTGCTGTGTCAAATGCCGCGTCGGTGCCAAGTCGCGCTGATGCTGCCCAATAGCGAACTGCATCTGACGAGTGTTCGACCAACAAATCACCCGGAGTCACCACGTTGCCTTTTGACTTCGACATTTTTTTGCGGTCGGGGTCAAGAATCCAGCCCGAAATAGCAGCGTCAGTCCATGGCAATACGCCGTGTTCTTGTTCGCTGCGCAACACTGTCGAGAACAACCAGGTGCGAATGATGTCTTGACCTTGTGGGCGCAAGTCATATGGGTAAACCTTGGCGAATAGCTCTGGGTCGCTTAGCCAACCACCGGCTAGTTGCGGGGTTAGCGACGAGGTGGCCCAGGTATCCATGATGTCGACTTCACCAATGAAGCCACCGGCCACACCGCGCTGTGCCTCAATGAATCCTTCTGGCACATCGGTCGAAGGGTCGATTGGCAGCTGCTCTGGTGTTGGCACCAGCACGGCGTCGAAGTTGGGGTTGCCGTGCTCATCGATTTGATACCACACTGGGATTGGCACACCGAAGAATCGTTGACGCGAAATCAGCCAGTCACCGGTCAGCCCGTTGACCCAGTTCTCATAGCGAACGCGCATGAAATCTGGATGAAAATTGAGCGCCTTGCCGAGTTCGATCAGGCGCGCACGAAGCGCTTCGTCGCGACCACCATTGCGCAGATACCACTGACGCGTCGACACGATTTCTAGTGGGCGATCGCCTTTTTCAAAAAATTTAACCGGGTGATTGATCGGTTTAGCGTCGCCGACCATGTCGCCAGAGGCTTGCAGCAATTCAACGATGGTCTGCTTTGCGCTGAAAACTGTTTTGCCAGCGAGCTGCGCATAGTGGTCGACACCGGTCGCGCTGGTGATTGCCTCTGGTGCTTCAGGCAAGAGCCGGCCATCCCAGCCAATAATCGCGCGGTTGGGCAAATCGAGTTCGCGCCACCAAATCACGTCGGTCAGATCACCAAAGGTGCAAATCATTGCGATGCCAGAACCTTTATCGGGTTGCGCGAGGTGGTGGGCGACAATTGGCACTTCTACATCAAATAGCGGGGTGCGAGCCATCTTGCCAAACAGTGGCTGAAAGCGCTCGTCGTCTGGGTGGGCAACCAACGCAACACACGCTGGCAGCAACTCTGGGCGAGTGGTCTCGATAAAGATTTTGCCGTTCGGGCCATCGAAGCCGAGGCGGTGGTAGGCACCTGGCTGTTCGCGATCTTCGAGTTCGGCCTGGGCAACAGCGGTTCTAAAAGTTACGTCCCACAGGGTTGGCGCCATCGACTGGTAGGCCTCACCGCGGGCTAGGTTATTCAAAAAGGCCTGCTGCGACACTCGACGAGCAGCTGGCGAAATCGTCTGATAGGTCTGATCCCAATCAACCGATGCACCAAGTTGGCGCCATAGTGCTTCGAATTGCTTTTCGTCTTCGGCGGTCAGTCGATCGCAAAGTTCGATAAAGTTTCGGCGCGAAATCGCGATCTGGTCGGCAGCTTTGGCGCTCTTGTTGTCGCCACCTTCGTATGGTGGCACGAAACCTTCGACATATGTCAACGCAGGGTCGCAGCGCACTCCAAAGTAGTTCTGCACGCGACGCTCGGTCGGCAGGCCGTTGTCATCCCAGCCCATCGGGTAAAACACGCTGAAACCGCGCATGCGCTTATAACGAGCCACCACATCGGTGTGGGTATAGCTAAAAACGTGACCCACGTGCAGCGAACCAGAAACGGTCGGTGGCGGGGTATCGATCGAATAAACCTGCTCACGGCTAGCGCCACGGTCGAAGCGATAGGTGCCATCGTTTTGCCAAACCAAGCCCCATTTGTCTTCGAGGCCTTCAACGCCAACTTTTTCTGGGATGCTCGCGCTCGCCAGCAGGTCAAGCGCGGCTAGGCGGCCATTGGCGTTTTTGGTGGTCTCGTCTGCACTCACGCGGGCGTCCTTAAAAGTATTGGGTTGTTTAAGATTAACATTGACTCAAGAACCTTCGCCCGTTTGGCGTGTGACCCGAAGAGAGCCCTAAATGTATCCAAAGAACAATGGATCCTCGTTTGGCGTGCGTGATGGCGTTATCGCCAGCCCTAGCTTTAGCGCTATCGAAGTTGAGATTCTCGATTTTTGGGCGAAAGACAAGACTTTTCAGGCTTCGATTGACCAGCTCAAAGAGCAAGACGCGCCCGAGTTCGTTTTTTATGACGGCCCACCGTTTGCCAACGGGCTGCCGCACTATGGTCACCTGCTGACCGGTTATGCCAAAGACACGGTGCCTCGCTATAAAACCATGCGTGGTTTCAGAGTTGAGCGCCGCTTCGGCTGGGACACCCACGGGTTGCCGGCCGAGGTTGAGGCTGAGCGTCAACTTGGCATCTCGGGCCGCCCAGAGATCGAGCGCTATGGCATCGACAAGTTCAACGACTATTGCCGCACTTCGGTTCTTAAATACACCGACCAGTGGCGCGAATATGTGACCCGTCAGGCACGTTGGGTCGATTTCGATAACGACTATAAGACTTTAGATGCGCCTTATACCGAGAGCGTGCTTTGGGCCTTCAAACAGCTGCACAACAAGGGTCTGATTTATGAAGGTTTCAAGGTGTTGGCATATTGCTGGCGCTGTGAGACGCCGTTGTCGAACCACGAACTGCGCATGGATGAAGACGTGTATCAAGAGCGTCAAGATCAAACGGTGACGGTTACTTTTGCAATTCGCGCTGGCTCGGTTGCCGGCCACGATGTGACCGG
>CAINTU010000055.1 GCA_903853515.1 uncultured Micrococcales bacterium
GTAGAGCGATGTATGTCAAATAGTTGTGTTCTAGAAGCGTTGCTGGCGTCGGTGATGTGCGAACGACCACCAGTTAGTCTGGCAATCAAATAGGTATCGATTGTGCCGATGATTACTTCGCCTGCCAAGACCTGAGACCAAACCTGGGGTTCATTGATTGCTACCCAGCGAATCTTTGAGGCCGAGAAATATGGGTCAAGCGTCAAGCCTGTTGCGCTGCGAACCAAAGCCTCTAGGTCGAAATCTTGGTTTTGCACTAGGTCGTCGAGAACTGTTGTGGTGCGACGATCTTGCCAAACAATTACCGGTCGAGCTGCTTCAAGAGTTTGCTTGTTATAAAAGACGACACTTTCGCGTTGGTTAGTTATGCCAATGCACTCGATCTTTGCGGGCGAACCATGCTCGGCTTCAGCGCTCGACAACGCCGACTGAACGGCAGCCAGAGTTGCCTGCCAGATTTGTTCTGGGTCATGTTCGACCCAACCGGGCTGTGGGTAATGCTGTTCGAACTCTTGATAACCCCTGGCGGCGATTGCACCATCGCCTGCTACGACAAGTGCAGTAACCCCTGTTGTGCCCGCATCTATCGAAAGAATCATTATTCCCCTAAATCTGCGCGATTGAGACTAATGCTAGTGAGCGAGCGGTTCATAAATCGGCTCATAGCCGGGCTCTTTTGGCCCATCGGCAGACTTGCGCGGCCATTCAATCAGCAACATCGAGCCGATCATCAGTGCCCCACCAAAAATTGTTTGCAGGGTCAGCACCTCTTGGCCAACACCAACGGCCATACCGGCAGCGAATACCACTTCGAGCGTCAAGATGATTGCTACGCGAGAGGCATCCATGATGGATTGCACATATGTCTGAACAAAAAACGCCACAGCTGTTGCAAAAATTGCCGTGAACAAAATCGCGAACCAAACTGACGCATCGGGTGGGCTGATGTATCCATCTGGCAATGCGCCGATCCAGTTGATCACCGCGACTACACCAAGCTGCACAACAGTGAGCGCATAAATATCTTGCTTCGGGCTAAATTTGCCGAGGCCAACAATGTGCGCCGCAAAAAAGAAGGCGCAGGCAATAACCCAAATCTCGCCCACGCCGATGCTGCCACCATGGATGCTGATGAACGCCAAACCGATCGTCGCGACTGCAACGCCCCACAGCACAATCGGCGTGACCTTGCTCTTAAAAATTAGCCAACCGAGAATTGGTGTGAGCACCACATAGAGCCCGGTGATGAAGCCAGTAATCGCCGCGGTAGAAGCGCCGAGGCCAATGGTTTGCGTCACATAACCAAGGCCAAGCAACGTGCCAAGAGGAATACCGCGCACCAAGACCTGCTTATTGATGCGGCGCAAAATGCTTGGTTTGGCGACGATCATCGCCAGTGTTGCAATAGTGAATCGGGTTGCCAAAAAGTCAAAAACGGGCTGTTTGTCGATGGCGGGCTTCATCAGCACAAAAGCTGCACCCCAAGCTGCTGCCACTAAAACCATCGCAATAACAGCCCACGAGGTTTTCTTCACCGCACAAGTCTATTTGAGCGGCTTGGTTTGGCTGCCTTAGTGCTGAGCGCTGATGCCTTCGAAGGTGTTGCGAAGTGCTGGCATGCGCTCACCCGCGTTGATGGCGATGCTTAGGTGATTTTCACGCGGAGGAATCGGGCAGGTGGCAAAGTCGGTATAGGCGCAAGGAAAATTGCCGGCCTGGTTGAAATTGATGGTGTAACTGCCGTCGGCATTGTGCAGTGCGGCTACGCTGCGGCCAGTGCCATAAGCTTCTTTGCCGCTGGTTTCATCGCGAAAATAAATACTCAAATCTTGGCTGCCCTCGCGCGCAAATGCAGTTAGGCGGTTTTGTTTGCCACCAAGCTCAAATACCAACTCGCCGGGCGAAACGCTCGACATCTTGTGGCCTTCGACAATCGAATCGACAACAACATCGCGTGGCTCATCGAATGCCTCAAGGGTGGCTTGCACAACAAATGCAGGGTCGAAAGCCCATGTCGACACACCTTCGAATGCATCGAACATCGGGTTCTTAGGATCTCTTGGGCGCACAATGATTTGGCCGGCGCGGCTTGCCAGTTCGACCTTGATGCCATCGAGATCGAAGGTCAGCTCGGCGCGCGGCTCGAGCGTAAAAGTTTGGTCGCCAATGCTTGAATTGGCAACAGTCACTGTGTGATCAACGGCAGAGAACTCGCCAGTTAGGCCATCGATTCGCTGTGGCGTTTCGGTCAACCAATACATGCCGGTGACCGACAAAAAGCTGGTTGGTGATTTTAGATTGTTGTTGCGTGAGTCGATCCACGCGTTGAAAGTTGCGATGTCAGTCATAGTTTGAGCCTAGTCTTCGATAGGTGGGTAGTGGGTTTCGACGGCCACGATTCGCGGTGAGGTGCCTTTGGCGGCTCTTATCATGTGCAAAACCATGAATTCGCCCGGGCGCAGAGACTTGCCAGCTTCGATTTTTTCGGCCAACTGCGCAGGCGCTAGCTTGACCAACCGATCGAAAATTGTTGGCAGAGCAGGGCGGTGGCTGCAAAGCACGGTGCCTTTGCCAGATTCGATGATGGTCTCGAGCACCTTTAGTGTGCGCTGGGGGCCTTGCTTATTGCCTCGCTCGGTGAGGTTCATCTGCTCAATCAAACGCACCTTGTGTCTAGCCACAAACGGTGACACAGTGTCGAAGCAACGACGCCACGGGCTAGTCACCACGTTTTTGACTGCAAACGCGGCGAGCATCGGGCGAAGCGCAACTGCCTGCAGCGAGCCAAAACCGGTTAGCGGGCGCTTTGCCTCGCCGTGTTTAAAGTCTTCGCGACTGACCGCTTTGGCATGACGCAAAACAATTAGCGGCATCGTCTCGAGTGACTTGTCGCGCACCAAAGCTTCTAGATCGTCAAGCAGGTCGATGTCGTAGGCATAACTGAGTTTGGTTTTGGCCGCTGCAACGGGCATCCACTCGATGTTAGAAACCTCATCGTCAGGTTTGAACTTTTGCTTAGCCAAAATCTTGTCGGTGACTTCGACGCACCAATAATAAACATGCTTGTTGCGGTCGTTTTCGATCTTGTATTCGACGCGACGCAAGAATGGGCCTAGTTTTACTTTCAACCCAGTTTCTTCTCGAATCTCGCGCACCGCGGCGGTCGTCACGTGCTCGCCTGCATCGAGCTTGCCCTTAGGCCACGAATAGTCGTCATAGCGACCGCGATGAATCACAAGAACTTCGAGCTCACCCGATTTAAGGCGCCACAAGATAGCGCCAGCTGCAACAACCGGCATCAGGCTTTAGCACCTTTGCGAGCGAGCATTTCGACCATCAATTGATCTTGCATGTCATTCAACTTTTTGCCGCTCTCATCGAATTGGTGCCGACGCCATGTTCCATTAGCCTCTAGATGCCACGACGAGGTCGCATCAGAGAGGCCAAGGTCAAACAAATGTTGCATCTCTTTTAGCTGGTCTGCTTGACGCAAACGCACCAAAGTTTCTACGCGGCGATCTAGGTTGCGATGCATCATGTCTGCCGAGCCGATAAATACCTTTGGGTCGCCGTCGTTATCGAAATAGAAAACTCGTGAGTGTTCAAGATATCTGCCAAGGATGCTTCGCACACTAATGTTTTCGCTCAGCCCTGGCACACCGGCACGAAGCGCGCACATGCCGCGCACAATGATTTCGATTTTTACGCCGGCCTGCGAGGCGGCATAGAGCGAATCAATAATCTGCTCATCGACTAGCGAATTCAACTTGATGCGAATCAGCGCGTTTTTGCCGGCTTTGGCGTTCTTGGCTTCGTGCTCGATCAACTCGGTCAAACCTTCGCGAACTCCATGCGGCGACACCAGTAGCTCTTTGTATTGCAGGTCTTCTGCATAGGCGCTTAGTCGGTTAAATAGCTTCGCTACATCTTCACCAACTGCATCCCGGGCGGTTAGCAAGCCATAGTCTTCATAGAACCTGGCGGTCTTTGGGTTGTAGTTGCCTGTGCCGATGTGGCAATAGCGTCGAAGCGACTTGCCTTCTTGACGAATCACCATTGCGAGCTTGCAGTGGGTTTTGAGTCCAACGATGCCATAGACAAC
>CAINTU010000056.1 GCA_903853515.1 uncultured Micrococcales bacterium
AGTTTTGTGCGCGAGTTTTGTGCGCGAGTTTTGTGCGCGAGTTTTGTGCGCGAGTTTTGTGCGCGAGTTTTGTGCGCGAGTTTTGTGCGCCTCACTTCTGCGGCAAGTTTTCAACAGATTTTCTAGCGGCCGAATCCCCCTATTTATTCGGGGCAGACTTGCGCAATGACTACCGCAACCAACTTGCTCGGTCGCTATGGCGAAGACATTGCCTGTGACTATCTAGAACGCCACTCGTTCAAAATCGTTGATCGCAATTGGCGTTGTTCATCGGGCGAACTCGACATTATTGCGCTGAGCGGTTCAACTTTGGTCTTCGTCGAAGTCAAAACAAGAAGTTTTGGGCAAAGCGCTTTCGAGGCAATTGACCGCAACAAATTGCGCCGGCTCAGACAACTTGCCGGGTTATGGTGCCAAACCAATAGACCAACAGCACAAGACATTCGGATCGATGCGGTTTCTGTTCTTGTTCGTGCTGGCAATGTGACAATCGAACATCTTGAATCGGTGTTTTGATGACGGTCGGTCGAACGCTCGCGGTTAGTTTGCTTGGGCTCTCTGGCACTCTGATTGAAATCGAAGCCGATGTTTCAAGCAATCTGCCGAATTTTATTTTGGTCGGCCTGCCAGATGCATCGCTGAGCGAAGCTAAAGACCGTGTGCGCGCAGCCTGCGCCAATTCTGGACTAGCGCTGCCGGCTAAACGCATCACCGTGAATCTGTCACCAGCGAGTGTTCCTAAATTTGGCTCTGCTTTTGATGTTGGCATCGCGGTCTCGATTTTGGTTGCCGCTGGGGTGTGTGCCGCAAGCTCTGTGAGTCAAACGGCGCACATAGGCGAGTTGGCGCTAGATGGTTCGCTAAGGCCGGTTCGAGGTGTGTTGCCAATGGTTATGGCAGCCAAGGCCGCCGGTGTTCGACAAATAGTTGTGCCGGTTGCTAACCAAATCGAAGCAGAGCTGGCCGGCGGCATTGAGGTGCTGGCGATAGAGCATCTGGCCCAACTGGCCAAAATTTATGGGGCAAAAGGCGCTGTTGCCCGTCAAGGCGATGCGCGAGCCAGCTTGCCGAGGGTACGGATTTTAGAGAAACCCGCCACACGCGCACATGTTGACATGGCCGATGTGATCGGTCAGCCAGAGATTATCGATGCGCTTCTCGTTGCTGCGACAGGTGCACACCACATACTGATGGTCGGGCCGCCGGGGGCTGGCAAGACGATGCTTGCTGAGCGATTGCCCACCATTTTGCCCGATCTTTCGCTGCCCGAGGCACTCGAGGTTAGCGCCGTTCGCTCGCTTGCAGGTTTTGGTGTTGCAAACTTTGGTGACTTCGGCGTTCGACCGCCTTTTGAATCACCTCATCACAGCGCATCGAGCACGGCAATTGTTGGTGGTGGCACTGGGCTGCCACGTCCTGGGGCAATTTCGCTTGCACATCAAGGCGTTCTTTTTTTGGACGAAGCACCTGAGTTCGCGACCCCGGTGCTAGAAGCGATGAGGCAACCAATCGAAAGCGGCTCGGTTCAAATACATCGATCGGCGGGGGTGGCCAGGTTTCCGGCGAAATTTCAACTCGTGCTTGCGGCCAACCCGTGCCCGTGTGGAATGCTCTCAGTCAAAAGCAACCGCTGCGTGTGCAGCGCGCAAGCCCGCAATCGTTATGCCGCAAAGTTATCTGGCCCACTGCTAGACCGAATCGATCTAAGACTTGCTGTTCGCCCGGTCAGCAAAGTCGGTTCGCGATTGCATGAGGTGTCGGTGCAAACCTCGGCTCAGTTGCGCGAGCGGGTTGTCGAGGCGAGATCGCGTTCTGCGCAGCGATTTATGGGCAGCGGTTATATCTTGAATTCTCAAGTAGGCAGCAGCTATTTTCGACGAGACCTTAAATTAGTTGATGGTGCCACACGAGACATAGACGAAGCTTTGCGCAAACGAACCCTAAGCATGCGCGGCTATGACCGCTGTTTGCGCTTGGCACTGAGCTGCGCAGATTTGGCTGGGCGCGATCTGCCCAATCGTGAAGATGTGATGAAGGCGCTCTATTTGCGGGGCAGCGACAACCCGCTTAGCGAGGTCTAGAAATGTCGTTTAACGGTTTGCGAATATCGGTCGAAGAAATATCGCGCATGGTTTCAAAATTGATGGTTTTCGATGATGAACCAATCGGTGTTTTTGTTTCGGCGGCCCTAAGCCTTTTGTGCGAACCAGGTGATTCGATAGCCGGTTTGGTTTGCAGCCGAATTGGGCAACGCGAAGCGCTCATCGCGATAATTGATGAAAACGTTAATGCTGCTTTGCTTTTGTCGCGGTTAGAAATCGAAGTTAGCGAGCGCCCCGTCGGCCTTGAACGTGCTTTGTCAGATGGACTCATTCGATGGCGCAAGCGATTATCGATTACCGCACTCGAGAATGCCTTTGACAAAATGAGGGCGGTGGGTGGGCGAGTGGTCAGCCCCAAATCAAGTTTGTGGCCGGCAGGTTTTGCCGATCTAGAATCATGCGCACCGCTTGCCATTTGGCTGCGTGGCAAACCTGAACGCCTGAGTTGGTTAGATCGCTCAGTGGCTCTTGTGGGTTCGCGCGTGTCAACTAGTTATGGGCAATACGCAACAAACGAGCTTGTCGAGGCAGCCTTTGAACGTGATTATTGCGTGCTATCGGGTGCTGCCTACGGCATCGATTCAATTGCTCACAGTGGTTCATTGGCATTGGGCGGCAAGACTATTGCGGTTATGGCCGGTGGGCTTGACGCGCTTTACCCCGCTGGCAATTCTGCGCTTCTAAATCGCATCGAAAGCGAAGGACTAATAATCGCCGAAGTCGCGCCAGGGGTTGTGCCGGCAAAATTTAGATTCTTGCAACGCAATCGTTTGATTGCTGCCGGCTCACAAGCAACCATCGTTGTAGAGGCCGGATACCGATCTGGTTCAATCAACACGGCCTATCACGCCAACTCGCTAGACCGACCGGCGGGGGCGGTGCCTGGCCTAATCTCGGCAGTTTCTGCCCAAGGATGCCATCGGCTAATCAAAGAAGGTCGCGCCCAACTAATTGGCGATGGCAACGACATGCTCGAATTGCTAGGTGAGCCACTCGAATTGGTTCTCGCTCGAGCCAACAATTCAGCCGTTGAATTAGGTTCGCTCGAAACGCGAGTGCTCGATGCAATAAGTTTCTCTGGCAGCACTTTTGACCAGTTGCTTATTGAGACTGGGTTAAGCGCAAACGAGGCCCAACTAGCGCTAGCTTCGCTAGAACTCGGGCAACTTGTCGAACGCCGTTTAGCGCTCTGGCGCAAACGTTGAGTTAACCTGAATGCATGCAGACTCTAGATCAGCTGGCCAATGGCTTTGCCGATTATCTGCACGCCGCTCGGGGCTACTCGGCGAACACCATAAAAAGTTATTCGGCCGACATAGCTGACTTGTTGCAACACCTACAGCTGCAAAAAATTGAAAGCGCCGCAGAGATCGATCTAGACGTCTTGCGCGACTGGCTGTATGCGATAAGTCAGCGTGGGCTAGCCAAATCATCAATCGCTCGCAAATCGGCTGCCGTTAGATCATTCACAGCTTGGCTGCAATCAACCTCAGCCATAACCACAGACCCCGGCCTTCGACTCAAATCACCAAAGGCAGACAGACCTCTGCCAAAAGTAGTCGCTAAAGATTCGCTCGCAGAAATTTTCGATTATCTGGGCAAAGCCGCCGAGTCAGGTGCGCCAGAGGCAATCAGAGATCAACTTGTATTCGAGCTGCTCTATGCAACCGGCGCTCGAGTGAGCGAAATCGTTGGGCTAAACCTACTCGACGTTGACTTCGGTCGAAACATCATTAGCGTGATGGGTAAAGGCTTAAAGCAACGCATGGTTCCGTTCGGCACCCCGGCCAGAGAAGCATTAGAGCGCTGGCTCGCTGGGCCAAGACAATCTCTTGCAAGCGAACCAGGCGAGCAAGCGCTATTGATTAACTCAAAAGGGCGGCGCTTGGGTGTGCGGGCTGTATACCAACTGGTCGCCAGACTGCTCGCTGCCACACCAACCGGTGCTACCGGCCCGCACACACTGCGGCACACCGCCGCCACCCATCTATTAGATGGCGGCGCCGACCTTCGGGCCGTGCAAGAACTGTTGGGTCACGCAAGCCTTGGCACCACCCAGATATATACACATGTTTCGGTCGAGCGATTGCGCGCCGGTTATAAAAATGCTCATCCGCGCGCATAAATTTAGCCATCGTGCCAAGGCAGCAGCCGACTTGGTGCCAGCAAACCCAAGAGGATCAAAGGGCTGAAATATCCACTTGAATTTCGCATGCCCCAGTGCACGCAACCAACGAATTGACAGTGCGAAACGTATTGTTGCTTGCCCGAGCAAACCCAAGCGATTGGCTGCCCAATATCAACTCGGCTGCCGACTGGCAAATCTGTGCAGGCTGGCTCGAAACTCGAGATTAGCGATCCAGCATGGTGAATCGACACCACCGGCCGAAAGCCAACCCAACCTGCGAAAGATATTTCGCCGTCATTTGGCGCCAGCACCACACTCGAGTTAGCAGTTGGCAGCACAGTCGTCGGCGGCAAAACGCTGACCAGATCGACCCCGCGATGACCTGGGCCATAGGGCGTCAGTGGCCCAAGGTATTCACGCACGACTTTGGCGCCTGCCACGGGCATAACCCATGGTTTTGGGTCTCTAGTTTCGCCAGAACTGGCGCCAAGCCCTGATTCAAGCCCTGATTCAAGCCCCGAGCCAAGACCAGCGCCAAAACCATGGCCGAGGCCAGCGAACCCGCCTAAGACCAGAGTTGCCAAGCCAAGCATCCTTGTAATCACTAGCCAATTTCAACAAGAAATATAACCAGGGCTAGCTGCGAGGCAAAAGCTGTGCAAAAGTGTGCCAACGAAACCCTGCCAACTAAACCCTGCCATGCAGATCATTAAGCCCCGAACCGTCTCGAACCCAACTAGCGCGCGCCAAATCGGCAGGTTATACTTGTGACTAGCGGTTTGCCCGCAAAATCCCAGCCCTAAAAAGCCGAGGTTTCGCGTGCCAACTGACTTCGCGTGTCGAACAACACATCGATTTATCAGTCCCACCAAGGCTTGACTCAGCAATCTAAAAACTTGCTAACAAGCCAGGGTGAATCGAGTGCGGCACCAGGTGTTTCAAGCAACCGCTTGATAACAGTTAACTGATCGGCGCATTCGTGCGTCAAAAAAGGAGTACTGCCATGGCAGTAGTAACAGTGCGCCAGCTGCTAGACAGCGGCGTTCACTTCGGGCACCAGACCCGTCGTTGGAACCCAAAGATGAAGCGCTTCATCTTAACCGACCGTTCAGGCATCTATATCATTGACCTGCACAAGACCATCACCCACATCGACCGCGCATACGAATTCGTTAAAGAGACCGTTGCGCACGGTGGCTCGGTTTTGTTCGTCGGCACCAAGAAGCAGGCTCAAGAGGCAATCGCCACTGAAGCTCAGCGCGTCGGTATGCCGTTCATCAACGAGCGTTGGTTGGGTGGTCTTTTGACCAACTTCCAGACCGTTAACAAGCGTCTTGCTCGCCTTAAAGAACTTGAAGTCATGGATTTCTCAAACGCGGCAAAAGTCGGTTTGACCAAGAAAGAATTGTTGATCCTTAGCCGCGAAAAAGTGAAGCTAGAAAAAACTCTTGGCGGTATTCGCA
Source organism: uncultured Micrococcales bacterium (assembly GCA_903853515.1). Taxonomy (GTDB): domain Bacteria; phylum Actinomycetota; class Actinomycetes; order Actinomycetales; family Microbacteriaceae; genus Rhodoluna. The sequence continues at coordinate 5,694 of CAINTU010000056.1, forward strand.
ACGTAACCAAGACTCCTTCGGTCATGTGGGTTGTCGACACCAACAAAGAGCACTTGGCTATCACTGAGGCCAAGAAACTTGGTATTCCTGTTATCGGTATTCTCGACACCAACTGTGACCCAGATGAGGTCACCATTGGTATTCCTGGTAACGATGACGCAATCCGCTCGGTTCAACTTTTGACTCGCGTGATTGCCGATGCTGTTGCAGCTGGTTTGACTGCTCGTCACGCAAAGCCTGAAGAGATCGAGCCTTTGGCTGAATGGGAACAAGAATTGCTAGCCGCAGGTAACGCTGCTGCATCTGCCGAAGTTGCTGCGACCGAAGTTGCAGAAACCCCGGCTTCAACCGAGACCACTGAAACTACCGAAACCGCAAAGGATGCCGAATAATCATGGCTAACTACACTGCTGCCGATGTAAAGGCACTTCGCGACCGTTCAGGCGCGGGAATGATGGACTGCAAGGGTGCACTTGACGAAGCCGATGGCAACGTTGAGAAGGCTCTAGAGGTTTTGCGTCTCAAGGGCCTAAAGGGCATCACCAAGCGCGAAGGTCGCACCACGACTAACGGCCTAATTGTTGCTCGTGTTGCTGGCGGCAAGGGTTACCTTGTTGAGCTTGCCTGTGAGACCGACTTTGTTGCTAAGGCAGCGAACTTTGTCGAGCTAGGTGAGGCTGCAGGCGATGCAATCGCAGCTGCCGGCGCAACCGACCTAGACAGCGCACTTGCTGCTTCGGCGGGCGCAAAGACTGTCAACGACCTAATCACCGACCTTGCTGCCATCATCGGCGAAAAGATCGAATTGCGTCGCGTGACTGTTCTAGCCGACGAGGCTGTTGACGCTTATTTGCACCGCACCAGCAAAGACCTGCCACCGCAGGTTGGCGTTTTGGTTGCCTATTCTGGCAGCGATGCAGAGACCGCTCACGATGTTGCTGTGCACATCGCGGCTTATTCACCTAACTATTTGACTCGTGATGAGGTGCCGGCCGAGATCGTTGAGACCGAGCGTCGCATCGCTGAAGAAACTGCTCGCAACGAAGGCAAGCCAGAGGCAGCTTTGGCCAAGATCGTTGAAGGCCGCGTCAATGGCTTCTTCAAAGAGAACGTTTTGCTTGAGCAAGACTTCGCTAAAGACAACAAGTTAAGTGTTGCTAAGGTTCTAGAAAACGCTGGCATCAAGGTTTCGGCATTTGCCCGTTACCGCGTAGGCGCATAAGGCTATAAACAAACCCAAAAGCATAAATACACGGATAGGCTCGGTCGCAAAGGCCGAGCCTTTTCGCTTGCTCGGGCTAAAATAGACCTAGTCGGGCAGCGCCAAAACTGCCAGATAGACCAGAAAGAGCGTGAACCATGCCAAATCAAACTCGCAGAGTTTTGCTCAAACTTTCTGGTGAAGCCTTCGGTGGTGGCAACCTTGGTGTGAACCCAGATGTTGTTTCTGAAATCGCCCGCGAAATCGCAGCCGCAGCAAAAGATACCGAAATCGCCATCGTTGTCGGTGGTGGCAACTTCTTTAGAGGCGCCGAGCTTAGCCAACGCGGCATGGATCGCTCGCGTGCCGACTATATGGGCATGTTGGGTACCGTAATGAACGCCCTGGCGTTGCAAGACTTTTTGATTCAAGCCGGCGTCGATACCCGCGTGCAGTCGGCAATTTCGATGGC
>CAINTU010000057.1 GCA_903853515.1 uncultured Micrococcales bacterium
ATACCGGCACTGAACTCGACTTTGCGCTTGAGATTTGCAACGCAATTATCGAAGAGTTCAACCCAACACCTGAACACAAGATGATTATCAACTTGCCGGCGACCGTCGAGATGGCAACGCCTAACGTCTATGCCGATTCGATTGAATACATGTCGCGCCACCTTGCTCGCCGCGACAACGTGCTGTTGTCGCTGCACCCTCATAATGATCGCGGCACTGCTGTTGCCGCTGCCGAGCTTGGTTATATGGCTGGCGCTGATCGCATCGAGGGTTGTTTGTTTGGCAACGGTGAGCGCACCGGCAACGTCGATCTTGTGACTCTTGGTCTCAATCTGTTCAGCCAGGGCATCGACCCACACATTGATTTCAGCCGCCTCGACGAAATCAAATTGACTGTCGAATACGCAAACCAGCTTCGCGTTCACGAGCGTGCACCCTATGGCGGTGACTTGGTTTATACGGCGTTCAGTGGTTCGCATCAGGACGCCATCAAAAAGGGTTTCGAACAGATGCAAGCCGAGGCAAAATCAGCTGGTGTCGATGTGAATACGCTCAAGTGGGCTGTGCCCTATTTGCCAATTGACCCCATGGATGTCGGCAGATCGTATGACGCCGTCATTCGCGTGAACTCGCAATCGGGCAAGGGCGGTGTGGCATATCTTTTGAAGAACGATCACAACCTTGACCTGCCGCGTCGACTGCAAATCGAATTCTCGCGGGTTGTGCAGCACAAGACTGATGTCGCCGGCGGTGAAATCACTAGTGAAGCACTTTGGCACATCTTTGTTGATGAATATTTGCCAGCGCCTATCGAACAGGCTGACAAAAAATGGGGTCGCTTCGAACTCAAGCGCATGCGCACCACGAGTGAGATGGATGGCGTTGTAGAGCTCGATATTGTTTTGCGCGATGGGGATGGAGAAGTGAATGTGCAGGGCACGGGTAACGGCCCGATCTCGGCATTCTTGTCGATTTTGGCTGGCCTTGGCATCAAGGTTGATTTGCTTGACTATAGCGAGCACACTCTGGCAGCATCAGGCGATGCTCAGGCCGCAGCCTATGTCGAGATTAAGTTTGAGGGCAATACCCTTTGGGGTGTTGGCATCGACGGCGACATCTCGACAGCATCGCTCAAAGCAGTTATCTCGGCGGTAAACCGCGCGATCAGGGGTTAGTGCCTAACCAGATTCGCCACGACTTGCCTTGATACTTGAAGGGTGCCAACTTATCGTGACGAAGCCGTAGTGCTGCGCACCCACAAACTGGGTGAAGCAGACCGCATCGTCACGTTGTTGACCAGATATCACGGTCAGATTCGCGCAGTTGCCAAAGGCGTTCGACGAACCGGTTCAAAGATTGGTTCACGCCTCGAGCCATTCATGGTCGCCGATGTTCAGCTTTTTGAAGGCAAGAATCTAGACACCGTTACGCAGGTTGAGTCGATTGGCTCATATGGTTCACAAATCACCAGCGACTATGCCGCTTATACCGTTGCCAATGTGATGGTCGAGACGGCCGAAAGACTAACCGGCAGTGATTTGTCGACGCAGCAGTACCTGCTATTGGTCGGTGCACTCAGATCGCTTGCCAATCGCGAGCATTCTGCCAATCAAATTCTCGATAGTTATTTGTTGCGAGCAATGTCGGTCGCTGGTTGGGCGCCGAATTTCGTCGATTGCGCCAACTGCTCGGCACCTGGCCCTCATCGAGGTTTCGTGATGCAAACCGGCGGTGTGGTCTGCGAAACCTGCATGCCACCGGGGGCAGCAATCATCGATCAAGAGGTTTGCTCAATGCTTGGCGCGCTATTGGCAGGCGAGTGGCAACACGTTGATTCAGCGCCGCAACAGGTTAGCGCCTCTGCTTCGGCTATTGTTATGGCTTATTCGCAATGGCACATCGATAAGCGAATCAAATCTCTTAATCATCTGGAGCGCGCGTGAGCACAAAAGGCAACAGCAAAAATGTGCCAGCCCACATTGCGATCGTCATGGATGGCAACGGTCGTTGGGCTAACGCTCGCGGCTTGACTCGGGTTGAAGGTCACAAAGCAGGCGAAATTGCTCTTATGCGCACCATCGACGCTGCCATCAAAGCTGGAGTCAAATATCTGACTGTCTTCGCGTTTTCGACTGAGAATTGGAAGCGCTCACCAGAAGAAGTTAAGTTTCTGATGAACTACAACCGCGAAGTCATTAGAAGACGATCGAGTGAACTTGATTCATGGGGTGTCAAAATCAAATGGGTTGGCCGCCGCCCAAAACTTTGGCCGTCAGTCATCGATGAGCTCAAGGCAGCAGAGAAGCTCACTGCCAAAAACACCGGCACTGTGCTAACCATGTGCGTCAACTATGGCAGCCGCATCGAAATCGTTGATGCGATCAATCAGATGCGCGCCGATGTAGCCTCAGGCAAGTTAGCCGACAAGCCGATCACCGAGAAATCCTTGGGCAAGTATTTGTTGACCAAAGATCTGCCAGATGTTGACCTGTTTATTAGGTCATCTGGTGAACAGCGCATCAGCAATTTTTTGCTTTGGCAAAGCGCCTATGCCGAGTTCGTGTTTGTAGATGTGCTTTGGCCCGATTTTGACGCCGAACACCTAAACGCGGCTATCGACCAGTACGCGGGCCGCAATCGCCGATTTGGCGGGGCAGTTGATGCGCCAAAACCGGCATCCAAGCGCGTTGGCAAGGCCCAAAAATCAGGCTCGAAAGGCTAAACTAGCCATTCAACAACAAGTCACCGCAGCCAACGGTGCCTTAGATAACGGAGCTAGCATGGCCGCCCCAACTCGTCTCGATTCAGTTATTTCGCTGGCCAAACGCCGCGGATTCGTTTTTCCTGCCGGTGAAATCTATGGCGGTACCCGCTCAGCCTGGGATTACGGTCCTCTCGGCGTAGAGCTCAAAGAGAACATCAAGCGCCAGTGGTGGCGTCAGGTTGTTAGCTCACGTGAAGACGTTGTCGGTTTAGATTCTTCTGTGATTCTGCCTCGCAAGGTCTGGGAGGCCTCGGGCCACGTTCGCGAGTTCACCGACCCACTGATTGAGTGCACCAGTTGCCACAAGCGTTTTCGAGCCGATCACTTAGAAGAGGCGTTCGAAGAAAAGAAGGGTCGCGCACCTGGTTCGCTCGCAGAAATCGCCTGCCCGCACTGCGGTGGCAAAGATACCTGGACTGAACCTAAGAACTTTAATGGCCTGCTAAAAACAACACTTGGCCCGGTCGAAGACGAGTCTGGCTTGCACTATTTGCGACCTGAAACTGCTCAGGGCATTTTTGTGAACTTTGCCAACGTGGTTGGTGCTTCACGAATGAAGCCACCGTTTGGCATCGGTCAGATCGGCAAATCTTTTAGAAACGAAATCACCCCGGGCAATTTCATCTTTAGAACGCGTGAGTTTGAACAGATGGAGATGGAATTTTTTGTTGAGCCGGGCAGTGACGAGCAATGGCACGACTATTGGATTCAAGAGCGTCTGAATTGGTATATCAATCTCGGTATTGACCCAGAAAACCTTCGACTATTCGAGCATCCAAAAGAGAAGCTCTCGCACTATTCGAAGCGCACAGTCGACATCGAATATCGCTTCGGTTTTCAAGGCAGCGAATTCGGTGAGCTAGAAGGCATTGCGAACCGCACCGACTTTGATCTAACCACTCACTCGCGCGAGTCGGGCGTTGATCTCTCGTATTTCGATCAGGCCAAGGGCGAGCGTTGGGTGCCTTATGTGATCGAGCCAGCGGCCGGTCTCACCAGATCACTCATGGCGTTTTTGGTCGATGCCTATGCCGAAGACGAAGCGCCTAACACTAAAGGCGGCGTTGATGTTCGCACAGTGCTGCGCCTCGACTATCGCTTGGCGCCGGTTAAGGTAGCGGTCTTGCCGCTATCGAGAAACGAAGACCTAACGCCGATGGCCAAAGCATTGGCTCAAGAGCTTCGCGCCAACTACAACATCGACTTCGATGATTCTGGTGCAATCGGCCGTCGCTATCGCCGTCAAGACGAAATCGGTACTCCATTCTGCGTGACGGTTGACTTCGAGTCGCTTGAAGACCAAGCCGTTACCGTACGTGAACGAGACACCATGGCTCAAGAGCGTGTGGGTCTGACCCAGTTGCGTGATTACCTAGCAGTTCGCCTGAACGGTTAACAATTGCCAACCGCAGCACCAGCACTTCAATACGGCAAAATCGCCATTGATGTGCCAGTCGTGCTCGCACCAATGGCGGGCATCACCAATACCGCTTTTCGCAGGCTCTGTCGCGCTTATGGCGGTGGCCTGTTTGTAAGTGAAATGACGACTTCGCGTGCGTTGGTAGAACGCACAGAAGAGTCAATGCGTCTAATCAGCCATCATGAATCAGAGGCGACTCGATCTGTTCAGCTCTATGGCGTCGACCCAAAAACAATTGCCGAAGCTGTGACAATGCTGGTTGCCGAAGATCGCGCCGACCACATCGATCTCAACTTTGGTTGCCCAGTGCCAAAAGTGACCCGCAAGGGCGGGGGCGCGGCGCTGCCTTATAAGCGCGATCTGTTTACCGCCATCGTGCAGGCGGCAGTCAAGGCGGCGGGCGAAATCCCAGTGACCGTCAAAATGCGCAAAGGCATCGACGACACGCACCTCACGTTTTTAGATTCTGGCAAAGCTGCGCGTGATGCCGGGGTAGCAGCGGTTGCGCTGCACGGGCGAACCGCTGCCGATTACTATTCCGGCAAGGCCGACTGGGCAGCCATAGCCGAGCTGCGCGAGGCTCTGCCCGACGTTCAGGTTTTAGGCAATGGCGATATCTGGTCTGCGGCCGATGCAATCGCCATGATGCGGCAAACTGGCGTCGACGGTGTCGTTGTGGGGCGCGGTGTGCTTGGTCGCCCGTGGCTATTTGCCGACCTGCAGGCTGCATTGATCGAATACGCCAAGAATCCAAACTCTGATGCGGCGATCAACCCAGTGCAACCAACTCTTGGCCAGGTCGCCAAAGCATTCAAAGATCACGCACTTCTGTTGGTCGAATATTTTGAGTCAGAAGAGAGAGCCTGCCGCGACATTCGCAAACATGTTGCTTGGTATTTCAAGGGCTACCCGGTTGGTGGCGAATTTAGAACAGCGCTTGCGCAAGTTGAATCACTTGTTCACATAGATGAACTGCTTGGTCAGCTCGACTGGTCGCTGCCTTATCCTGGTGAGCTAGCTGAGGGTCCGCGTGGCCGTCTTGGCGGTGCAAAGGTTTGCGCACTGCCAGAGAATTGGCTGCAATCTCAAGAACTAGTCGGCGACCAGCGTAATGTGCTTTTAGAGGCAGAACTTGGAGTATCGGGCGGATGACCACTGAAACCAGTTATAGCGACTTTGATCGCGAGCGCTTCGTTGCCGAGGCAAAAGGTTCACGCCAGGCTCGCACCGAGTTCGCCCGTGACCGTGCAAGAGTTTTGCACTCGAGCGCACTGCGTCGCTTAGGTGCAAAGACCCAGGTGCTCTCACCCGGTTGGGGCGATTTCGCTCGCACTCGGTTGACCCACTCGCTCGAGGTTGCTCAGGTTGGTCGCGAGATGGCAACAGAGCTTGGGGTCGATCCAGATATCGTAGACACCGCCTGCCTGTCGCATGATTTAGGTCACCCGCCATTTGGGCACAACGGCGAAAAGGCGCTAAACGTTTGGGCCAAAAACTTTGGCGGCTTCGAAGGCAACGCCCAGACACTTAGGCTGCTTTCGCGCATCGAGCCAAAGGTGTTCAGTTCAACTGGCGAGTCAGCTGGGCTCAACCTCACTAGGGCTAGCCTCGACGCCGCATGCAAGTATCCATGGACCATCGAAAATGCTGTGCAAGATCAGGGCGCCGACCGTTCGGTTAAATTCGGCGTTTATGCAGACGATGTGCCGGTTTTTGAATGGTTGCGCATCGGTGCACCTGAGCGAGCAAAATGCATTGAAGCTCAAATCATGGATTTCAGCGACGACGTGGCATATTCTGTGCACGACTTTGAAGATGCCGTGGTCGAAAAGTTCGTGCAGCTGAATGAGCTTTCTGGCTCTAATTCGACGGCACTTATTAGCGAGATAGAACGATGGAACGGCGGCAACATTGCTCGTGCGGACCTCGAGCTGGCGCTTATTAGATTGCAGGCAAATCCCTTCTGGCAAAGCACCTGGGATGCCAGCATGCGATCGGCGGCAACTCTAAAAAACTTAACTTCGAGCGTCATCGGATCTTTCGTTGGGCGAACCACCGAAGCCACGCTGGCTCACCACCAAGGCCCAACCATCGTGCGCTTCGGTGCAAACGTTGTGGTGCCCGCCGATGTTGAGGCCGAGATTGCAATCTTTAAGGGCATCGTCTCGTTCTTTTTGATGTCTCATGAGTCGCGGCGCCCGCACTATGAGTGGCAACGTTTGATTCTGACTGAATTGGCTGATGCGTTGCTCAGCCAAAACGGTGACTATCTTGATGCCTACAGCACGGCAGCCTGGCTTATGGCGAACGACGAGGTTTCGAAGCATCGCGTGATTGTTGACCAGATTGCGAATCTGACCGATTCTTCTGTGCTCAAATTGCACGACGTTTTGGTCGGCAGCAAGAAACGGATCGTCTAGTTGGCCGGTCGCATCAGCCCCCAAGATATCGACGCCATCAAGTCGCGCGCAAACATCGCAGATGTTATTGGTGACTATGTTCAACTAAAGTCGGCAAGCGTTGGTTCACTTAAGGGGCTCTGCCCGTTTCACGACGAGAAATCACCATCGTTCAATGTTCGCCCGGCCCAAGGTTTCTATAACTGCTTCGGCTGTGGCGAAGGCGGCGACGTCTATAAGTTTCTGCAAAAAATTGATTCACTTAGTTTTTATGAGGCCGTAGAAAAGCTCGCTTCTCGAATCGGCTACACGATCACCTATGTGCAGGGTTCAGCGCCAAACAGTGACGGCATCAACCGTGCACGAATCCTCGAAGCCAATGCGGCGGCGGCAGCGTGGTTTCAATCAGAGCTCTCAAGCGCAGAGGCAGAAACCGGTCGAGCTTTCTTGGCCGGCCGGGGTTTCGATAAGGCCGCTGCCGAACTGTTCTCGATTGGCTATGCGCCTAAGGGTTGGTCTGGCCTCTTAGACGTGCTCAAGCTCCAGGGTTTCAACGAGGCTGAACTTATCAAAGCTGACCTTGCTGTTGCCGGCCAGCGGGGGGTCTATGACAAGTTTCGCGGTCGTCTTATTTGGCCTATTCGCGATACCTCTGGTGCCACGATCGGTTTTGGTGCGCGAAAGCTTTATGACGACGATCAGGGGCCAAAGTATTTGAACTCTTCAGAGACGCAAGTCTATCACAAATCCCAGGTGCTCTATGGCGTTGACTTAGCCAAACGTGACATCGCAAAAAGGCGACAAGTCGTTGTCGTCGAAGGCTACACCGATGTTATGGCTTGCCATCTTGCTGGCATCACCACAGCTGTTGCAACCTGCGGTACCGCTTTTGGTGACGATCACATAAGACGCATCAACCAAATGTTTGGCACTTCAAGCGATGGCCCGGCAGAGGTGATTTTCACTTTTGATCCTGATGCTGCTGGGCAAAAGGCTGCTATGCGCGCCTTTGAAGACAGCACCAAGTTCATCGCCTCAACTTTCGTCGCCAAAGGGCCAGATGGCCTAGACCCGTGTGATCTGCGCATGGCAAAAGGCGATTCGGCTGTTGTTCAGATGGTTGCCGATCGCCGGCCGATTTATGAATTCGCCCTTTCGCAAAAGATTGCGGGCCATGACCTATCTAGTTATGCGGGGCGCATCGCAGCGGCCAGGGCGGCCGTTGGCGTTTTGGTTCGCATCACCGACCTTGGCGCTCGCAATCAATACTTGCGTCAACTTTCAGAGATGATTTCGATAGCACCTGCCGAAATCGAACCACTTGTTGCTGCCGAGTTGCAACGCAAACGTGCCGCCGATGTCACCGCGGCCAGACGCGGCGAGAACACCTTCACGCCTGCCGAGCAAATGCCGCCAGAGCCAGATGATCACGTCGAATTTGAAGAATTCATCGTGCCAAACGGCAATGACCCGGCAACCAGGTTCGAACTGCGTACCCTCGAAGCGCTAGTTCAGGTGCCGCAAGCGTTCGAGACAGAACTTGCCACCAGAGTGTTGAACGGCCTGTTCGGCCAGCCATCCTTGGTCATGATCGCACACGCAGCGGCGCAGAGCATGGCTGCCTTTGCTGCGACCAACTGGGTTGCCACGATTGCTGCAAACACTCCGCCGCCACTGCACGATCTTTTGCGCTCACTGCTATTTGCCAAGCTGCCTGTTGCCACAGAAGATGACCTCATGGCCTATGGCAAACAGATTGCTGCTGCCTGTCAAGAGAAGTTGCTGGCTCGCGATAAAGCCGCTCTAATTGCAGCCCTAGCAAACATCTCAATTGAGACCCACGCCGAAGCGCACTCACAGATTCAACAGCAGCTGGTCGAGATTGAAAACCAAAGGCGCGCACTGAAAGATTCGCTATGACAATCGATAAAACTAAAGTGGCCATCGAGCCGAAATCTTTTGCGGCTTATGAAGATGCAGTCGCTGCTGCTGGTTGCCAAGTTTCATCGCTAGATGAAAGCGTCGGAGCACTGATCTGGACTGACTATGCCAACCCGCAAGCATTGGCCGATGCGCTTGAGGCTAACCCACAGCTCGAGTTCGTGCAGCTGCCGTTCGCCGGCGTCGACGCCTTTAAGGCGATTTTGCAAAAGAGCGTCAGATTTGCAAGCGCGAAGGGTTCATATAGAGAACCAGTAGCCGAGCACGCTTTGATGCTCGCTATGGCTCTCGGGCGAATATTGCCCGAGCGAGTTCGCGCGAGCACGTGGGGTCGCAAATTCGCGGCTTCGCTTTATGACGCCAAGGTCACCATCGTTGGTGGCGGTGGCATCACAGAAGAGCTGATCAAACTTTTGACCCCTTTCAGATCTGAAATCACGGTGGTGCGCAATCGCCCAATTGGGCTAGCCGGGGCAAAGGTTGTCACACTAGATCAAATCGATACTGCACTAGAGTTAGCAGAATTCGTGATTCTGGCATGCGCGCTTACCGATTCGACCGAGAATCTGTTTGATGCGAGGCGCCTGGCAAAAATGCAGCCGAATGCTTACCTAGTGAATATATCCCGCGGGGCGGTGGTCAATACCGAAGATTTGGTCGCGGCACTTGCCAATAATGTGATTGCCGGGGCAGCCCTTGATGTTACGAACCCTGAGCCGTTGCCCGATAACCATCCGCTGTTTGGGTTGCAAAACTGCATCATTACGCCGCACACAGCCGATACCAACGCGCAAGTAATCAGGCTGTTCTCAATCCGAATCAAAGAGAACTTGGCTGCCTATCAGGGTAAAGGCGAGTGGGTTGGCCTAGTCGATAAGGCCCTTGGATACTAGCTGCTCGCCCTTTAGCGTCGGCCAAAACTTCGTTGCTCTAGCGATTTATGCCATCGGGCTTCGCGCCTCTGGCTTTTTTGATAAAGTAATCAGGTTGCTTAGGCAGCATTCCTCGGTAGCTCAATTGGCAGAGCAATCGGCTGTTAACCGATAGGTTCTTGGTTCGAGTCCAAGCCGGGGA
>CAINTU010000058.1 GCA_903853515.1 uncultured Micrococcales bacterium
CTGGCCACCTTCGAGCAAAACGGTTTTGCCGGCGTCAAGCGCATTGTTGAGTTCTAGCGCCGTATCGCGAACCATAGGTCGCAAACGCTCGGCATATGTCAAAAGCTCATTCACAACATCGTCAACACGAATGGCTGCGCGGTTATAAATCTTTGTGAGCATCGAGTTTTTAGACACAAGCGCGCCTTCAACTTTTTGGCGCAAAATCGATACGTCAAACAGGTCTTGCACGCGAATGCCGAGACGACCAACTTTGTCGCCATAGGTTGGGCCGATGCCGCGGCCTGTAGTGCCAATTGCGCGCTTGCCTAAGAAACGCTCAACAGTTTTATCCATGGTGACGTGATAAGGCGTGATGATGTGAGCGTTTGCCGAAACTTGAAGACGAGAAACATCGACACCGCGGGCAATCAAACCATCGAGCTCGCGAAACAAGACAGCAAGGTCGATGACAACACCATTACCGATAACCGGCGTGCACTCAGGGGTCAAAATGCCTGAAGGCAAAAGGTGTAGGGCGAACTTTTGGTCGCCAATAACAACTGTGTGGCCAGCGTTGTTGCCGCCCTGATAACGCACAACATAGTCGACGCGTTCGCCGAGCAGGTCGGTGGCTTTACCCTTGCCTTCGTCGCCCCACTGGGCTCCGACCAAAACAACTGCTGGCATGTCTTACCCCTAGATTTTGTGGGTGAAAGTGCCGAACGGCACCAGACAAGTTTAGCGAATTGGGGTCTGGTTTAGCGGCGCTCAAACACGTGCTGCATGACCCAAGCGTGCATTGTGATGGCAGCGGCAGCGCTTGCGTTGATTGACCTGGTCGAGCCGAACTGGCTGATTTCGAGCACAGCATTGCTTGCCGAAATAGCTGCCGGGCTCAGGCCTGGCCCCTCTTGACCAAACAGCAGCACACAGGTGCGCGGCAACTCAAAAGTCTCAATTGGCACACAACCTGGCACGTTGTCGATTGCGATTATTGGCAGCTCAGCCGCTCTAGCCCAGACCAGGAATTCTTCAACGGTGTCGTGGTGTCGCACATGCTGGTAACGGTCGGTCACCATCGCGCCGCGGCGGTTCCAACGACGGTTGCCAATGATGTGAACCTCGGCCGCCAAAAAGGCGTTTGCCGAGCGCACGATTGAGCCGATGTTTAGATCGTGCTGCCAGTTTTCGATAGCAACGTGAAAGCCGTGGCGACGGGTATCCATGTCAGCGACAATCACTGACATTTTTAGGTAGCGGTATTTGTCGAGCACATTGCGCGTGTCACCGTTAGCCAACAATTCTGGGTCATAAATCGATTCAGCAGAATCGGCGCCTTCTGGCCAATCACCAGGCCAAGGCCCGACGCCATGAGTGGTTAGCTCGTGGGTTGAGGGCAAATTGGCACCCTGTTCGTGTTCGCTCATCTAACCAAGCCTAACTTTGCTTGATAGCCTTAACTTATGCATTTGCTAACTGATAGTTCGAGCGAAACATGGATGTCGATTGCTCTCGACCCTAACCACATCATCGCTGAGCTGCTGTTCACCATCGTGTTCGATGGCTTGGTCGTGGCATTGCTTTGGGGCATCGTTTTTAAGCGCATGATCTTGCCTCGCCTGCGCCGCGACATTCACAAAGAAATCGATGAACAGCACGGCATCGACCCTCACGACGAACTCGATTTTTAGCCAACCGAACACTGCCAACCCGCAAGCAAATAACCTAAGCGAGAAATCATGACAGAACGCCGCAGAATCGAATGTTGGTTGACCGACATGGATGGCGTGCTGGTGCACGAAGGCCATGCCTTGCCTGGTGCCGGCGACGTTATCAAGCAGTGGCAGGCAAAGGGTTTGCGCTTTCTTGTGCTTACCAACAACTCGATCTATACCCCTCGCGATCTTGCTGCTCGCCTTAAGGCCACTGGCTTAGAGGTGCCAGAAGAAGCGATTTTTACGAGCGCTTTGGCTACTGCTGATTTCTTGCATAGCCAGAAGCCGCACGGGTCTGCATTTGTGCTCGGCGAGGCTGGGTTGACTACGGCGATGCACGAGATCGGTTATGTGATGACCGACCAGAACCCCGATTATGTAGTGCTTGGCGAGAGTCGCAACTTCAACTTCGACAGCCTCACCAAGGCCATTCGCCTGATCAACGGTGGTGCCAGGTTTATTGCCACCAACCCAGATGCCACAGGCCCTAGTGCCGATGGCGTGCTGCCGGCAACCGGTTCGGTCGCAGCACTCATCACCAAAGCCACCGGCCGCGACCCCTATATTGTGGGCAAGCCAAACCCGATGATGTTCCGTTCGGCGATGAACCGCATCAACGCCCACAGCGAGACAACCGGCATGATTGGTGACCGCATGGATACCGACGTCGTGGCAGGCATCGAAGCTGGTCTGCACACCGTTTTGGTGCTGACCGGCATCGCTGATAGCGCAGAGATTGAGCGTTACCCTTTTAGGCCAAACGAGATTTTGAACTCAATAGCCGATCTGCTCGACTAGTCGCGCAAGCCCCTTAACGAAAAACTGCCGGCGATTTCTCGCCGGCAGTTTTGCTTTAATTTAGATTATTTGACGGTGATCTTTTTGGTCACAGTCGAGCCACCTGCAAGCACTACCTTCACGGTCTTGACGCCCTTGGTGACGGTGAACTTGTATGCGGTTGCTGCATCACTGGTTGCGGTCTTTGAAGCTGCCTTCAAGCCGGTGATAGTGATGGTTGCCTTGTGGCCTTTGCCGTTTAGCACTGTCACGGTGATTACCTTGCCGGCTGATGTAACAACAGCGCTTGGCTTTGGCAATGCATAGAAGTGAGTCTCAACGGTGTCTGCTGTATCGTTTGCAGTCATCGACGGCACTACGCGGCTGAACACAGTGCCGGTTGGTGCAACGTTGAACGCGCTCGGCATTGCTTCGCCCACAGTGTCTTTGTTGACGTTTCTAACCAAGATTGTGCCCAAACCATCGGTGTTGCCGGTTAGGGTTGCGTCAACGCCAGCACCGCCGCCAATGTTGGCGGTCGAACCGGTTGCGTTTGCGTGCACCGTGTATGCGGTGTTACGAATCGGCAATCCACTTGTTGCATCAAAGGCCGAGAACAGATAGGTGTTGGTGGTGCCAATCTGTGCATAGTTTTGATAGACGCTGCCGGTGTGCACCGAGTTGTCTGCAGTCATAACTGGAGCAGCTGCAGCAATCTTTGCGGTTGCCGGCACTGCATAGCTTGTGCCTGTGTCGTCGTAATAGTGGAACTCGACGAAGTCAGCGTTGTCGGTTGACTGGGTGTTGATCTGTGGCAAGAACTGGCTGAAGCAATCTGGGCTGTCGGTGGTTACAACAGCTGGCTTGCGGTTAAAGTTCAATGGCTTTGCGCGAGGAATACCACCATAGGTGTCACAGTCAACGAAGTTGACGGTGAAGATTGCCAAACCGTTTGAGTCGGTGGTTACCTTGATGCGGCCACCGTCTAGGGCGCTCCACTGTGAGCCGTTCTTAACGGTTAGACCGTTGACGGTTACGTTTGCGTTTGAACCCGAATAGCCTTTGTTGGCTCGCAAAGTTACTTCAACGCCAGCTTTAGGCAAGCCGGTCTTTGAGTCGGTTACCTGAAAAGCGAGTGTGTTGTTTGTGTTCACTGGCACGTAAGTCTGCAAGAAGCGCATGCCAGCACCAAACCAGTTGCAAGCCTGGGTGAAGTTGGCTTCTAGACCAGTGTCTTCGTAGCTGTTCTTTGAAGTTAATAGCGGGGCAACGACCTTGATCGCATATTGCGGGGTCTGGTTGGCATTTGGCTGACCAGCTGGGTCTAGGCCATAACCGGTTGCAGTCTTGCAGTCGGCGTCGCTTGGCAGTGCGCTGGCAGCGGCGACAACGCCGGTCAACGATGCAACGGTCAAAGCGCTAGTTGCTAACGCGACCCAAGTCTTTTTTAGTGAGGTTTTCATTCGAGCATCCTTAGAAATGAATTAATAACCGACGCGCACACATCTGTTATTGATAAGGCTAACTCTTTTGAATCTTTTGTGAAAGCGGTTTCACAGGTCGTGACAGATTCGTTACAAATGATCCTAGGCTGACTCGCGAACTACCAACTCGGTCGGCAGAATCTTGGGTTCAACCTCGATGCCGGCCAGCTGGGCAATCATCAGGTTGGCCGCAGCCTCGCCAAGAGCAACGACATCTTGGCGCACCGAAGTAAGCCCTGGCCTAGCGGTCTGAGCGATCAGCGAATCATCGAACCCGACCACTTTGATGTGCTCTGGCACGGTCTTGCCTAACTCTTGAATCACGGCGATGGCGCCCATTGCCATTAGATCGTTTGAAGCAAACACACCATCAATACCAGGATGCGAGTCGAGCAACTGACGCATTGCGCGCTTGCCCGACTCAAACGAATAATCACCATTGGCAACCAGAGTTTTTGACGGCAGGTGGCCGCCCTCGCGATAAGCCTGGTGGTAACCATCGAGACGCTGCTTGGCGTCGGTTAATCCGGTGTCGCCAGTGATGATGCCAACCTTTTGGCAGCCTCGACTAAACAGATGCTTCGTCGCAGCTAGACCGCCACCAAAGTTGTCGGTGTCGACAAAGATAAAGTCATCGTTCGACGGCGGTGTGCCGGTAATCACAATCGGTAGCCCTTGCTTGGCTAATCGCTTCACCAGCGCATCGCTGTGCAGTGCAAAGAAGATCGCGCCATCGACTTCGCCTGACTGCAAATAGTGCGCAACAGCTCCATCGACCGAGTCAACCGGCGAGACCATCAACAAACTCTGCAATTCGTTTTCCATCAGCACGCGAGATACCCCGGCCGTCACTGATCCCCAGAACGGATCTTGAAAAATGCTCAGGTCATCATCGATGACAACTGCAATCAAACCGGTTCGACCAGACGCGAGCGCAGAGGCAACGCGGTTCTTTTTGTAGCCCAGCTTTTCGACAGCGTCTTGAACACGTTTGGCGCGGTCAGGGTGAACACTGTCGTCACCGTTGAGCACCCGCGAAACGGTTGCCTCAGAGACGCCAGCTGTTTTAGCTATTACGGCGTATGTCGGCCGAGCTGTCTGAGCCAAGAGGTGCTCCTTGTTCGCTGTGCTTCGCAGAATCGATCTGTGAATCTGGCGCCGACAAAATCGCGCCGTTAGTTGCGATTATATCTCTATAAACCTTCGCAGAATTTTTTGGTGTGCGCTTCAAAGTTTCGTAATCAACATGGATTAGACCAAATCGCTTCGAATAGCCCTCTGCCCACTCAAAGTTATCCATCAGTGACCAGTAGTAATAGCTCTTAACGGGAACACCAGCAGCAACAGCGCGGCCAACCGATTTGACGTGTTCGGTCAAGTATTCGATTCGCAACACATCGTTGACTTCACCATTGGCATCTGGCCCGTCTGGGTAGGCAACGCCGTTTTCGGTGATAGCAAGTTCGGTGAATTGCGGCCATTCTTTGTGCACCCGCACCAAGAGATCTTCTAGACCCTTTGGCGTGATCGGCCAACCCATATCGGTGTATGGGCCAGGTGCTTTTTCGTTTGAGTTGATGTCAAACACGAAAGTGCCTGCGTTCTTAGCAACCTGCTCTGGTGTTGGTGTGCCAATGAAGCTGTCGTTGTAATAGTTGATGCCCAAAAATTCGCTGTCAATTTTTGCTAGCTGCATGTCGCCATCTTTGACCACGCGGGCCAACGAGTCGCCATAGTATTCAACAAGCTCTTGCGGATAGGTGCCGAACAACTGCGATTCGATCCACCAACGATTCAAGTTCGCGTCTTGCAAAGTTTTTAGACGCATCAACTCTGCGTTCGACTCATCATCGACGCGGTGGTTGGTCATGTTCAAAGTGATACCGCTGCGAATCTCTGGTCGCACTGCGCGAAGCGCGCGAGTTGCCTCGGCGTGCGCAAGCACAGTGTGGTGAGCCACCGCGATTGAGGTGTCAAGGTCTTTGATACCCGGGGCAAAAACGCCCCAAAAGTTGCCAAGCCATGTTGTGCACCAAGGTTCGTTCAACGTGATCCAGTTGGCAACTCGGTCGCCGAAGCTTTCGGCTGCCAAAGTTGCATAGTCGGCAAACTGCCCGACGATATCGCGATTAGCCCAGCCGCCGCCATTTTCTTCGAGTGCCTGCGGCAAATCCCAGTGATAAAGCGTCGCGGTTGGCTGAATGCCCGCTTCAAGCAGACCATCGATTAGGCGATTATAAAAGTCGATGCCGCGTTGTTCGCGAGCCCCGATGCCACCAGGAATCAAACGTGGCCAGGCGATGCTGAAGCGATAAGACTGAACACCAAGATCTTTCATGATCGCGATGTCTTCTGCGAAGCGGTGATAGTGGTCACACGCAACTTCACCGGTGTCGCCGTTTGCTACTTTGCCGGGGGTCGCACAAAAGCGATCCCAGATGCTTTCGCCGCGACCGTCTTCTTTAGATGCACCTTCGATTTGAAAAGCAGCCGTAGCTGTTCCCCAGTTGAAATCTTCACCGAATTTCATGATTACCCCTTAACCGCGCCATCCATGACACCGCGCACTAGGCGACGACCAACGAACACGAAAAGCAATAGCAACGGTGCGGTAGCCAAGAAGGCACCACCCATGTTGAGCGCATAGTCGATTGCATAGCTGCTCTTAAGCTGGTTCACTGCCACCTGCACTGTGAAGTTCTGCTCGCTCGAAAGAATAAGCAGCGGCCACAGATAGTCGTTCCAGGTTGCCAAGAAGCTAAACAGACCAAGCACGAACGCACTCTGGCGAATGATTGGCATGACAATTGACCAGAACACGCGAAGCACACCAGAGCCGTCGATGCTGGCAGCTTCGAGCAATTCGTTTGGAATCTGAGCGTCAATAACCTGACGCATCCAGAACACACCAAATGCTGTTACCAATGCTGGGATTATCAATGCGCCTAACGAGTCAACGAGGCTCATTAGTTTCATCATGTAAAGAAGCGCCAGCACACCCAATTGGCTAGGCAACATCATGGTGCCGATAACAAAGACCACCATGAACTTTTGACCTCTAAAGTTCAACTTTGCAAAAGCGAAGCCGGCGATGGCCGAGAAGAAAACCTGGGCGAGCGCCACAACCAAGCCGACGATAACTGTGTTTAGCAGTGCGTGGTTGAAGTTGTTAAATATCGGGTCTGCCGACGTGCCAAATGCTGGGTCAGCGTGATCTGATGCGTCATAGACGTGCTGAATCACTGTGAAGAATCGAGGGCCAGGGGTGAGGCTTGGCGGAATCTTGGCGATTTCTTCGTTGCCATTTGAGGCCACGATGAACATCCAATAGAACGGAAAGATCGACAAGAAGGTGACAAGAATTAGCGCCAAATAGCTAAATGGCGACATTCGCATCCACTTAGGTTTTTTGTTTGGGTTAGCCAGCTTCATTGGTTTGTTTGATGCCAACTCTTTTGCTTTTGACGATGATTGTGCGACGGTCATTTTTTGCTCTCACCCGAAATTCGTCTGGTAATCACGAAGTTGATTGCTGAAACAATTGCCACGATCACAGTGATCAAAATACCCACTGCCGCGGCATAGCCCCAACGACCGGCAACGAAAGCCTGCTCATATAAGAACAGCGTTAGCGTCGAGAACTGGCGAGTGTCACCACCATTGAACGAACCACCAAGTGTTAGCGGCTCAGCGAAAACCTGCAAGCCACCGATGGTGCCAACGATAAGAACGAATGTGATGGTGTTGCGAAGACCAGGCAAAGTCACGAACAAGAACTGCTTCAATTTGCCCGCGCCGTCGAGCGCCGCCGACTCATAAAGTTCGCCTGGGATTGCGAGCATCGCGGCCAAGAAGATCAGCGCGTTATAACCTGCCCAGCGCCAAACGATCATCGTGGCAATCGCAATATGGCCGCTGAATGGATCCTCGATGAAGTCAATGTGCGGGAATCCGAGAGCGCCGATAACGATGTTGATCATTCCGAAATCGCGGCCAAAAAGTTGACCAAAAACAATCGATACTGCCAACACCGATGTGATGTTTGGCACCATCAACATCGTGCGCCAAAAGGTCGATCCTTTTAGTGATGGGTTGTGCATTACGGCAGCTAGCGAGATTGAGATGAGCAACATCGGAATGGTCGAGAGCAACCAAATCTGGAAGGTGTTGCCGACAGCGTTCCAAAATCGATCATCAGCTAAAAGCTCATTGAAGTTAGCGAGACCCGCAAAAGTTTGGTCGCCGATTGGATCAAAGTGAA
>CAINTU010000059.1 GCA_903853515.1 uncultured Micrococcales bacterium
GCTTGAACCAAACGACCCGCCCGAAGAGAACTGAGTAACGCCGATGTCGTTTCGGGCTGCGAACTTTTTGGTCAGGTCAGCCTGAAAAGCGGTGCCGTCAACAGAAGGCTTGGTGGTGATCTGAATTGTGGTCGCGCCAGCTGCTTGACCGAATGCCACACGGCCGTCGCTAGCACCGATGCTCGTGGTCACGGCATCAGTTTGCTTAGTGTCAAGAATAAGCTGCTCTACGCGGCTTGCGGCCGCAATCTTTTGAGCAAAGCTATAGTTTGCTGGCACGGTTTGGGTCAGGCTAAAGCTGTTTGAGCCTCCACCGCCGATGAAGTTGGTCTTGAGCGCGCCGACAAGCCCAAAGGTGAACACCAATACGAGGCCTGCGGCCACAAGCGTGATCACCGGGTGAGCCTGAGTTTTAGACAAGACCGGCAGATAGATCTTTTGCAGACGCGAGTTGCGCTCTTTTTCTTCTTGCGCTGCACGAATCTTGTCGGCCGCTTTCTTAGCTGCCGCGCTTGATTTGCTCGAGATCGCTTCTGGTGATTTCAAGAACCACGATGCGATTACCGGCACGATGGTCAACGCCACAACAAGTGAAGCGACCAGCGCCAAAACGAAGGTTAGAGCGAATGGTCTAAACAGTTGCCCAATCAACCCGCCAACAAAGGCGATTGGCAAGAACACAGCCACAGTGGTCAAAGTCGCCGATGTGATTGCCCCCGACACTTCTTTTACCGCGTTCAAAATCGCTTCGCGTTTCTCTTCGCCATAAGACAAGTGGCGGTTGATGTTTTCAATAACCACAATCGAGTCGTCAACAACCCGACCAATCGCAATGGTCAGAGCGCTCAGGGTGAATAGGTTCAACGAATAACCAAATACCGACTCACCAATAAAGGCAATCAGAATCGAGGTCGGAATCGAGATTGCGGTTACCGCGGTTGAACGCCATGAGAACAAGAAGAGCAAGATGATGATCACTGCAAACAGCAATCCAAGTGCACCTTCATCGATTAGGTCGTTGATCGATTTCTGCACATATGGCGCCTGGTTGAAAGTCTCGGTGACCGAAACATCGCCGCCTAGCTTTTGAGCCAATTCTTTTTCAAGTGGATTCGCTGCGTTTGAGATTGAAACCGTGTTGCCATCAGTAGTTTTGGTGATCGAGATTGACAGGGCAGGCTTGCCATTCACTCGCGACAAAGTTGTCTGCGGCGCAAAGTCATAGCTCACCTGGGCTACATCGCCGATGGTCAGGCGGCTTGCGCCACCTGCGCCAAAGCTGCTGCTCGCCAAAAGTGGCAATGCCTTAAGTTGTTCGATTGTGGTCACCGGTGTGCCAGATTCGACCGAGATCAGGCCCGAGTTATCAAAGATGGTGCCGGCCGGCAAGACAAAGCCGTTTGACTTCAGTGCGTTTTGAATCGCGGTGAAGTTCAAACCGTTCATGGCCAAAAGCGCGTTGTTAAGTTTTAGATTGATGCGGTGAGTTCTTACCCCAGAGACTGCAACATCTTTGACGCCAGCAATTTTCTTAAACATCGGCACAGCGATGTTTTCGAGGTTTTTCTCGATTGCAGTGTTGTCGCCGGTGTTGCTTGCAACGCTTAGAACCAATACTGGAATCTGGTCTAGGCCGCCAGAGAGCACATTTGGGCTGACCCCACTTGGCAATTGCGACTTGATTGAATCAACGGCCGCTGTCAAAAGTTCTTTCGCTTTCGAACTGGCGACGCCATAGTCAAAGCTCACGCGAACGGTCGACAAGCCCGATTGGCTCGTTGATGAAGTTGTTGTGACGCCCTCGATTGTGTCGGCTGCGGCCTCGATGATGCTGCTGACTTGTGCATCGACCACCTCGGGTGATGCGCCAGGATAAACGCTCACGATTGCGGCGCTCGGCACCTCAAGTGATGGAAAAAGTTCTTGTTTCAAACTTGATACCGAGATCAGGCCGGCTAAGGCAACGATCACGGTCACGAGTGCTACTACAGAACGATTTGCCAAAGACAGGCGGGCAAGACGAAACATTTTTCTCCGTTGGGTTTTTAGGGCTTTGTTTACCTAGGTAAGTAATCATAGCAACACAACCTTGGGCTTTTGCTGAGATTAGGCCTAGGCATGGGTCAAATCAACCGCGGTTTTACTAAACTCAATCGAGTTGGTTCGCCCTAGATGAAAGGCATGCTGTGGTCAAGTTCTCAAGCATCGCCCAGTCTTCGGCAAAGGCAAATGACTTCAGAGAAACATCACCTGGTTCAAGAGTTTTCACTCACGCCGGCCAGGTTGTGGCATGGCAACGGCCACTTAGCCAAGCAGACATCAATCGATTAGGCGCATCTTCACCAGTGGGCGACTTGCTCGCCGTTAAAGTTGCCAACCTTGAGGCCAAGCGCGCTCTAGTGGCTTTATTGCCTAAAGTCGCCTTTGATCTGCCAGACTTTCACCCTTATGCGGTGGTAGTTATCGCGCTCGAGCAGGTAACCTACGAGGCCCTGCGTGTGATATTGGCACCATATCGTGGCCAAGAGTCTGAGCCAGAATCAAATGCAGAAAATGGGTCAATGCCAGGGCAGGCATCAGCAGCCGTGCAGCACAGCACATCGGTCGGCGCGCATCAGCGCAACGCGGGCAATCAAAAGCCAGCAACGCTTCAAAAACGCAAGCCTCTTCAAATAGTTGCTGGGGCAATTGGCGAGCTGTTGCTAACCCTGGGTGTTCTCACTTTCTTGTTCTTGGGTTGGCAGGCGTCGATCAACAATGTCGAATTGGCACAACA
>CAINTU010000060.1 GCA_903853515.1 uncultured Micrococcales bacterium
AATTGTTTTGGCTGCCATTGCCACCGTGGTTATGATGGTTGCGATGAATCAGTCTTGGCAATCAGAGACCGTCAAAACCGCAGCTCTTTCTCGAGGCATTCAAGTGACCGGCCTAGAAGTACTTCCGGGCGCAAACGCCTTGTTTCTTGTTCTCATTCTTTTGGCTTTAGTAGCTCTAATAACGCGGGGACGGTTCAGATTTGTGCTCGCTGCTGGCATTGTTGTTGGCTATCTCGCCATCGCAGTGCAGTGCCTGCAGGCGAACAACCAGAGCACTGCCTTTATCGCACTTACCTTGAAGGCCGAAAGCCTTAGTGGATTGTCGGCAGCCGACCCGCATTTGCAACTGAGTAGCCATCTCTCATTCGCCCTAATTGCAGCAGCCGCTGCTTTATTGGGTACCGCCTGCGTATTAGCTCAGGCAGCAACAGCGATATGGGTTAGCCAGAAGGTCGCCAAGGTTTCAAACCCGCAAGTCAGCAGCCTGAAGTCAAAGTCAAAGCTCGTAAGCCAGAGAGACCCGTGGGCAGAAACCTCTGATCGCAAATAGCTAGGTGATCACAAATCGTTAGGTGCTCACAGAAAGCTCGGTAATCGCAAATCGCGAGGCAAGCAGCATATTTTGGTTAAGATTGTCTAGACAGAAGGAAGACAAAATGGCAACCAACGGCACAGATCCAGGTCACGGTAACTCAGTTGCAGCGTGGACTGCGGTAATCCTTGTTCTAATCGGCTGCTCAGTTTCGACACTCGCTGTTTGGATTGCTGACACAACGACCTTTTGGGTTGGGGTAGCAGTCTGTGTTCTTGGAGCAATCGCTGGCCCTGTTTTGTCACGCCTCGGCTTCGGCGTTAAAAGCCAACATTAAATGCTTGAGGGCCTCTATTTAGGCGCCGCGCAAGACGCTCAAGCGAGGCTCGAACGAACATCGATGGCGCAAATCGAGCAAGCCGCACTCGAACAACCCAAACCGGTTGATGCTATCTCGCGATTTAGGGCTCTAAAAAACGTCGGAGTAATCGCTGAGATTAAGCGGGCGAGCCCGTCCAAGGGCAAACTTGCCGACATCGCAGACGCAAGCGCATTGGCGCGAACCTATGAAGACGCCGGGGCAGCAGCCATCAGTGTGCTAACTGAAGAGCGCAAATTCTTGGGTTCGCTGGCCGATTTGACCGAAGTCTCTGCTGCTGTCGAAATACCAACACTTCGAAAAGACTTCATTTCGCTAGAACAACAGATTCTCGAAGCAAAGGCCGCAGGCGCTGCGATGGTTTTGCTAATCATCGCTGGTCTAGAGCAGGCCCGCCTAGCTTCTCTGCACAGCTTTGCAACAGAGCTAGGATTATCGGTTTTGGTCGAGACCCACAGTGCCGAAGAGGTGCTGCGAGCGAACGACATCGGGGCCAAACTGATTGGCGTGAATGCCAGAGACCTACAAACATTCGAAACTGACCGAGGCTTGTTCGATCGACTGAGAGCACTCATTGCTAACGACGCCCTAGCTGTTGCTGAGTCAGCGGTGCGCAATCTGGCCGATGTTGTAAGTTACGCGCAATCAAGAGCAGATCTTGTTCTAGTTGGTGAGACTCTCGTCACCGGTGATGCTGAAGCGCTACTTGCCAAATTTAGCAATGTGGCGAGGGTTTAGAATATTTCAACAATGAAGAATTCAGACTCGCTCAAAGCTCAACAGGGGCCATATTTTGGCGAGTATGGTGGCCGGTTTGTTCCAGAGTCGCTCATTGCCGCGTTAGATCAACTCGAGCGCGTTTATTTCGAGGCCAAGTCAGACCCTAGTTTTCAGAACGAGTTGGCTAACCTGCACCGTGACTACACGGGCCGCCCATCGATCATCACAGAGGTGCCCAAGTTTGCGGCCCTCGCCGGCAATGACATCCGTGTTTTCTTAAAACGAGAAGATCTGAACCACACGGGTTCGCACAAAATTAACAATGTTCTCGGCCAGGCACTTCTTGCCAAGCGTATGGGCAAAACCAGAATCATCGCCGAAACCGGTGCCGGTCAGCACGGCGTAGCAAGTGCCACAGCAGCTGCTCTTTTTGGACTCAAGTGCGTGGTTTATATGGGCGAGGTCGACACCAAAAGACAAGCCTTGAATGTCGCTCGAATGCGATTGCTCGGGGCAGAGGTCGTAGCAGTCACAACAGGCTCACGCACACTAAAAGATGCGATCAACGAGGCTCTTCGCGACTGGGTGGCCAATGTCGACACAACCCACTATCTGCTGGGCACTGTGGCTGGCCCGCACCCTTTTCCTTTGATGGTGCGCGATTTTCACAGCGTTATTGGTGTTGAGGCAAGAGCGCAGATGCTCGAGCGCTATGGCGTATTGCCAGACATGGTGGCAGCGTGCGTGGGCGGCGGCAGCAATGCTATGGGTATTTTCCACGCATTTCTTGATGACCCCGAGGTGAAGCTATTTGGCTTCGAAGCAGCCGGCGAAGGCATCGATACGCCACGCCACGCGGCCACGCTGAACCGAGGCCGTGCAGGTGTTTTGCACGGCGCGAGGTCATACATGCTTCAAGACGAAGACGGTCAGACCGTCGACAGCCATTCAATATCTGCTGGGCTTGATTACCCTGGCGTCGGCCCCGAACACGCATGGCTGAAAGATATCGGCAGAGCAAGTTATTTCGGTGTAACAGATGATGAAGCTATGCAGGCTCTTAGCGCGCTTTCAAAGACTGAGGGCATTATTCCCGCGATCGAGACTGCCCACGCTCTAGCAGGCGTTATCAACACGGCGAAGCTTCTTGAACCAGGCGCCAATGTGCTCGTGAATCTTTCTGGCCGTGGCGACAAAGACATGCAGACAGTCGCTAAATACTTCGGTTTCATTGGTGCAGACGAATGAGCAAAGTAGCCGAGGTTTTGGCGGCCAACCGTGCCGAAAACAAACCAAGTCTGATTGGGTATTTTCCGGCGGGTTACCCGAGTTTAGAACAGTCGCTCGAGGCATGCGTTGCAATGTGCGAATCGGGTGTTGACGTTTTAGAACTAGGTTTGCCCTATAGCGACCCTGTGATGGATGGCCCAGTAATTCAGGCGGCAACTCTTGAATCTCTCGAGCACGGTTTTAAGATCAGCCAGATTTTTGATCTGATTCGATCTATCGCGTCTCGTACAGACACACCAATTCTGGTCATGAGTTATTACAACCCAATTCTGCAGTACGGCATCGAACGCTTCGCAACTGAACTAAAAGCCGCTGGGGCCACAGGGCTGATCACACCTGATTTGATTCCAGACGAGGCAGGCGAGTGGATTGCGGTTTCTGACGAACTAAACCTAGATCGCGTCTTCCTAGCAACCCCGTCGTCATCGCAAGAGCGTATTAGCAAGGCGGCTGAGTTGAGTCGCGGTTTCATTTATGCGGTTTCGACGATGGGTATCACTGGCGAACGCAAAGAACTTGACAGCAACGCGCGATCTGTGGTCTCGAAGATTCGTGAAGCCAAGCAAGACATTAGCGCTTGCGTCGGCATAGGAATCTCTACTTCTGACCAAGTATTGGCAGTGAACGCTTATGCCGATGCCGCCATCGTCGGCTCGACCTTTGTCAAGGCGTATGCCGAAGGCGGGCTAGATTCTCTGCGCGCCACTGTCAGCGCCCTTGCCGGCAACTAGTAACTTGTAAGTTGTAACTCATAACTGGGTAATCAAATCAGATAGGTCAACAATGTCTATAACAACGCTTTTGAATTCGATTCCGAGCCCAAACATCAACTCGGTTGAGCTTGGCCCAGTAACGATTCACTTTTATGCCGTGTTGATTCTCATTGGCATCGTGCTGGCGACATTCTTGACTGCTCGTCGACTTGGTGCTCGTGGGGTCAAGCAAGGCTTCGTCATCGACATCGTGATTTGGGCCGTGCCGTTTGGCATTATTGGTGGTCGAATTTTTCACGTGCTGACCCATATCAACGATTATTTCGGCGCCGGCGCCGATTGGCTTGGCGTATTTAGAATCTGGGAGGGCGGCCTAGCTATCTATGGCGCACTGATTTTTGGTGTTCTAGGTGCCTACCTTGGTTGCCGCCAAGTCGGTGTCAGATTCTTCACATTCGCTGATGCTCTCGTGCCAGGTTTGCTTATCGCTCAGGCGATTGGTCGCTTCGGCAACTATTTCAACAAAGAGCTATTCGGCACCCCAACCGATTTGCCTTGGGGTCTCGAGATTCCTTCCACCAATCCGGGTTACCCCGCGGGGTTGCCAGCGGGTGAACTCTTCCACCCGGCTTTTCTTTATGAGTCGCTCTGGAGCATTTTTGGTGTTGCTGTGCTGCTGTTTATTGAGCGCAAGATTAATCCGCAGTGGGGCGAGCTATTTGCTGGCTATCTGATTTGGTATTCGATTGGCCGCTTCATGATTGAGCAGATTCGCCTAGACCCCGCAAATGTATATTTTGGTCAGCGATCAAACGCATGGATGGCGGTTCTCGGTGTCTTGGTTGGCATCGGAATTTTGTATCGCCAACGCCGTGCCCACCACGGCCTATTGACTTCGCCATATTTGCCAGGACGTGAGCCTAAGGTCGAAGACGCCGAAACGGCAGTTGAGGCTACAGATTTCGATGACCAAACAAGCGAACCCAAGGCAGGCTCTCAAGAGACCGTTGCATTAGAATCAGATAAGCCAGAGACCAACTAGGCAACCCAGAGCGCCGCAAACGCTCTTTCGCTCTTTTTCTGGGCCGACGTCGTCCCTATTTGTTCTATTCAGATAGGAGACACATGCTGGGCAAATCGCCATTCGAACGCTTTTCGACCGCACCCGCTGCGCATGGGCTCTATAACCCTGAATACGATCGTGATGCCTGTGGGCTAGCGATGGTCGCGACTTTGCGTGGCAAACCAGGTCACGACATCATCGACACCGCTCTCACTGCACTTCGCAACCTAGAGCATCGAGGCGCGGTTGGCTCAGACGCGGGCACCGGTGATGGCGCAGGAATCATCACTCAAATTCCTGACCGTTTTCTGCGTGCAATCACTGATTTCGAATTGCCTCCGGCGGGCACCTATGCTGCAGGGCTCGTCTTTCTTGAGCGCGACGCAGATTCACGTGAGTTCGCTTCTGCCTTTGAATCCTTGGCTGTCAAAGAGGGCCTAACCTTTGTTGGTTTACGCACGGTGCCGACCAACGCCGAAGTGCTTGGTGAGCTTGCACGCGAGGCGATGCCACAAATAATTCAAGTTTTCGTTTCGAGCCCCGATTCGGTTCAAGGCATTGATCTTGAACGCAGGCTTTTTAGGCTTCGCAAGCAGTCAGAGCGAAACCTTGGGATCTATCACCCATCGCTGTCTGCGAAGACCATCGTTTATAAGGGCATGGTCACAACCCTGCAGCTTGAACCTTTCTTTCTAGACCTGAGCGACGAGAGATTCGAATCAACTCTTGCGCTCGTGCACTCTAGATTCTCAACCAACACATTCCCGAGTTGGCCTCTTGCGCACCCATTCAGAATGATTGCCCATAACGGTGAGATCAACACCGTAAAAGGTAACCGCAACTGGATGCGCGCTCGCGAGGCAAAGCTTGCCTCACCCGTGCTTGGCAACATCGATGACCTCAAGCCGATAATCACCGCTGGCGCGAGTGATTCAGCCTCTTTCGACGAGGTGTTAGAGCTTCTGGTGCTCGGCGGCCGATCTTTGCCACACGCGATGATGATGATGATTCCTGAGGCTTGGGAAAAACAGCCAGACATCGAATCAGATCGCAGAGACTTCTATGAATACCACTCGATGCTCATGGAACCCTGGGATGGCCCTGCCGCGGTTATCTTTACCGACGGTGCAATTGTCGGCGCGACCCTTGATCGCAATGGCCTGCGCCCTGGGCGCTACATCGTCACCGAAGACGGCTTGGTAATTCTCGCTTCAGAGATTGGTGTCGTCGATATTGATCCGAGTCGCATAGTTCGCAAGGGCAGATTGCAGCCCGGCCGCATGTTTTTGGCAGACACAGAATCTGGCCGAATCATCGATGACGACGAGATCAAGGCCGAGATCGCCGCTACGAATCCATGGGGTGAATGGCTGCGTGAGAACCGAATCAATCTTAAAGACATTCCCGAGAGAGAACACGTTGCATATACGAAATCTTCGGTTGCCAGACGCCAACGGGTTTTCGGCTATACCAACGAAGAACTGCGCGTCTTGCTTGCACCAATGGCGAGAGCTGGCGCTGAACCCATCGGCGCAATGGGGTCAGATACTCCGATAGCCGCGATTTCTGATCGCCCCAGATTGCTATTTGATTATTTTGTGCAACAGTTCGCACAGGTGACCAACCCGCCACTCGATTCAATCCGCGAAGAAATAGTAACCTCGCTGAGCGTTGGCATTGGGCCAGAGCAGAACTTGCTCGAAGCAACGCCTGAGCATGCCAAGCAAGTGATCCTCGATTTTCCGGTGTTGAGCAACGATGAGCTTTCGAAAATCAAGCGCATCGAAGATGTCGAAGGCCTGGGCAAGGCTTTCACAGTGCGCGGCCTCTATCGAGTCGATGACGGAGCCGAAGGGCTGAGCGCTCGCATGCGCGAAATCTTCGAAGAGCTTGATGAGGCAATCACCGGCGGATGCAACTTCATCGTGCTTTCAGATCGTGACAGCAACCGCGAGCTCGCACCTATTCCAACCCTGCTCTTGACCTCTGCTGTTCATCACCATTTAATTCGCAGCCAAAACAGAACTCGTGTAGGCCTTGTGGTCGAAGCAGGAGATGTGCGCGAGGTGCATCACGTTGCCGCACTGATTGGTTACGGCGCGGCTGCAATCAACCCGTATTTAGCCATGGAATCGGTCGAGCTCATGGTTCGAAACGGCACGATCTCGGGCCTAACTGTCGAGAAGGCAACTCAGAACCTCATTAAAGCCCTAGGCAAAGGCGTTCTGAAAATCATGTCGAAGATGGGCATCTCGACTGTTTCGTCTTATTCTGGCGCCCAATGTTTCGAGGCAATTGGTCTGTCGCAAGAGCTGATTGACACCTATTTCACCGGCACCATAAGCCAACTCGGCGGCATCGGCATTGATGTAATCGCTGCCGAGATTGCTAGCCGCCACGCAAGCGCTTACCCCATTGAGCGCGCCACTAGACCGCATGAAGAGCTCGAGGTGGGCGGTGAGTATCAATGGCGTCGTTCTGGCCCACCACATTTGTTTAACCCCGAGACCGTATTCAAGTTGCAGCACGCCACTCGCACAAAGCAATACGAGGTTTTCAAGCAATACACAAACATGGTTGATGACCAAGCCGAGAACCTAATGACTTTGCGCGGCTTGTTCACTTTGCGTGAAGGTGTTCGCCCTGAAATTTCGGTTAGCCAAGTCGAGCCAGCTAGCGATATCGTTAAGCGTTTCTCGACCGGTGCGATGTCTTATGGTTCGATTTCAAAAGAGGCACACGAGACTCTCGCAATTGCCATGAACCGAATCGGCGGCAAATCAAACACGGGCGAGGGCGGCGAAGATGTCGATAGGCTTCTTGACCCTGAGCGACGAAGCGCAATCAAGCAGGTGGCCTCTGGCCGATTCGGCGTGACTAGCCTTTACCTCACCAATGCCGATGACATTCAAATCAAAATGGCACAGGGCGCGAAGCCGGGCGAGGGAGGTCAGCTGCCCCCTAACAAGGTCTACCCATGGATTGCGAAGACTAGGCACGCAACGGCCGGTGTTGGCCTGATTTCGCCACCACCGCATCACGACATTTACTCGATCGAGGATCTGAAGCAGTTGATTTTCGACCTCAAGCGGGCAAATCGCGCGGCTAGAGTGCATGTGAAGCTCGTTAGCCAGGTTGGAATTGGCACTGTAGCTGCGGGCGTTGCAAAAGCTAAAGCCGATGTGATTTTGGTTTCTGGCCATGACGGTGGCACCGGTGCCTCGCCATTGAACTCGCTTAAACATGCTGGCACGCCTTGGGAACTTGGGCTAGCCGAAGCGCAACAAACATTGATGGTGAATGGCTTGCGCGATCGAGTGTCATTGCAAGTCGATGGCCAGATGAAAACTGGTCGAGATGTAGTGATTGCAGCGCTGCTCGGTGCTGAGGAATACGGTTTTGCAACCGCGCCGCTGGTCGTCTCTGGCTGTGTGATGATGCGCGTCTGCCATCTAGATACCTGCCCGGTTGGTGTGGCGACTCAGAATCCGTTGCTTCGCGAGCGATTCACAGGCAAGCCTGAGTTTGTCGAGAATTTCTTCATGTTTTTAGCTGAAGAAGTGCGTGAATATTTGGCGGCACTTGGCTTTAGAAGTCTTGATGAGGCAATTGGTCACAGTGAATTGCTTGACGCAAATCGTGCCATTAGCCATTGGAAGGCAGATGGTCTCGACCTAACACCAATCTTGTCTGCACCAAAACCAAACAGTGGTGCACTTCGCAGATTCACTGTTCAAGATCACGAACTCGAAAATCACTTTGACAACAAGCTCATTGTTGCGGCTGCCAAGGCTCTCGATGATGCTCAACCTGTGCGAATCGATTTGCCTGTCAACAACACCAACCAGGCTGTTGGCACCATGTTGGGCAACGAGCTAACCAAGCGTTATGGGGCAGAAGGCTTAGCAGAAGGCACAATTTCGATATCGCTAAAGGGCAGCGCTGGCCAATCGCTCGGTGCGTTTTTGCCGAGGGGTATAGCAATCGAACTAGAGGGCGACAGCAACGACTATGTCGGCAAGGGTCTTTCTGGCGGCCGAATCTCTTTGCGACCTGAGCGCAAATCTGTCTTCGCCGCCGACCAAAACGTTATTGCTGGCAACGTAATTGGTTATGGCGCAACCAGCGGTCAACTATTTATTCGCGGGGTAGTCGGCGAGCGATTCTTGGTTCGAAACTCTGGTGCGACCGCGATTGTCGAGGGTGTTGGTGATCACGCGCTCGAATATATGACGGGTGGCACCGCAGTTATTCT
>CAINTU010000061.1 GCA_903853515.1 uncultured Micrococcales bacterium
CTAACCCCTCAAGAACTGAGAGATGACGTGCGGAATACTCGGTTTTTGCCACTGCCCAATGCTAAATGGCGAGCGCAGCTATAAGGGGCACCAACACACGCCTGCAGAAAAGCACTTCGCAGACAGCGAACAAGCACTCAAAGTGGGCATAAAATCGTGCGCGACGTGTTGATATTGTCATGGAGGCAAAATTGAGTCAAACAGACCAGACAGAACATGAACAACAAGGCACAGAAGAAGCAGCGAAAGCAGAGTTGCCGGCGCTAACTGTGGCTGACCGCTGCGACATTTGCGGTGCCCAAGCTTACATCCGTGTCGTTCTGGCCACTGGTGACCTCGTATTTTGCGGACACCACGGTGCCGCCAATAAAGAGAAGCTTGCGCCTATCGCGATTAGCTGGCAAGACGAGACCGCCAAACTGGGCTGACCCTTTGGCTATAAAAGAGGTTCGTTAGCGTATTCGTTTGCTGCGATTGCCTTGGCTTCCAGCTCTGCAATCTTCACCAAAGACTCGTGATCTGAGATCGACCGGATTGGTTGCAACGCGCGCTTAGTCAGCATTCGATTGATGACAGCCATAGTGAGCCAAGAGTTCTTGGCAAAAATTGGGCCGTGCAATTGAGTCAAAAGAAAATCACCTTCGACAGAGATAACTGGCGAAATGGTAGCGGTGTTGACGTAACCGAACACCTGCTCGGTTGAATCAGGCTCGATGCTGCCAGATGCGAAGAGCGACTTTCTTTCACCCTGCGCAAAAGGTCTCGAGATTGACTTCACATAGCGGTCCCACGCACTAGCAACAAGAAGACCCGATGTGCCTGTAGAAATGGCATGGCTGATGTGCTGCTGAAATTGGGGTTGCAAATTATCGATTTGGTGCCACGCCGATTCGACCCCGTGCCCAACCAACACGAAGTCAAAAGACTCAAGGTTTGCCAATTGCTCGTCTCTATAAACAGCGTGCAAGCGAACCTCGTGCCCCAAAGCCCTGAGCCAATGTCTCAGCACAATTAGATTCGCTTGGTCAGCCTCGATGTTTAGATGGCCCGCGAAGATGGATGCGAGATTAAATTCAGCCACTATTTAGCCACATCCTCTGGATCAGTGAATCCCAGGTGGCGACGTATGCGCCTCATTGCGTCAGCACTAAAGATCACCGTCTTTCGCCCAGATTGTGGTCTTGGCAATGCCAAGAATTCGTCGATAGCTTGCAAAAGATCTACCTGCAGCTTTTCGTAATCGACGCCAACGAAGTTGAACAGCAGTGCCGCTTCTGCACCATTGAAACCGCTGACGGTGTGCACCCTGCGAAGGTTCGAATAGTCAACCGAATAAAGCCAAGATGGGTCGTGCACATCACGCCCAATAGCGAAGAAAATCTGACTCGCCTGTTCAGTCAGATTATCTAAGTTCAGCTGCATGCTTGGTGGGTTTTGAACAAGGATGAACTCAACCGGCTCGCCGTTTATTGTACGAACCTCGCCGCGAGCAAAAACCGGCGGCAATGCTGACAACGTATGTGCAGCCAAATCGGGGTCGAATTTTGCACCTAAGACTTCTGCCGCAACAGCCATTGCAGCAACGGCGTCGAGTGCGAAATGCAAACCCTTTGCCGGAAGATCGATTGTCTTAGAACCGATTAATGGCAACTCGACATAAATTTTGTTTTCTTGATATTCATCGACCCGAAAATCCAGTTCAGGCTCAGCGACTGAAGGCATGTAGGTCGGTGCGTATTTGAGCTGCTTTTCACCCGCGCGCAAAGCCTCATCTGAAATTCCGAACCACGATACTGATTGCGAAATTTGGTTTGAAATCAGCAGACAGTTTTGGTCTTTGCCGTTGAGCAAAACCTTCTCTGTAGTGGCCCTGGCAACCTCGGCAAGCTTCTCGCGAACGTTTGCCGGATCAACGAAGCGATCAACCTGGTCAACCAAGACGTTCAAGATTGCGGTGAACCTTGGCTTTACTCTAGCGGCGACAGTAGCCGCGTGAGCTTCATCCATTTCAAGTATGGCGATGTCGTAATCAAGTTTTGCAAAGGCATTACCAAATTTAAGAATTGAAGAATAGAAGCCCTGCTCGATGTTGGCAGTCGACGGATTGGTGAAAACCGATAGCCCGTGCGCTCTAGCAATTGCGACAACCATTTTTGTAGTCGTTGATTTGCCGGCGGTGCCGGTAATGATAACTACCCCGCCACGCAGGTCGCGCAAACTAGCTGCAAGCAATCCTGGGGCCAACTTGCTGACCACTAGGCCAGGAAGTGCCGAACCACCACCCGGTCGCACCATGCGCACAAGAACACGCAAAAGGCGGCCAAGCAAGATTGCCGGCAGGTATCTCATTAGTTATCTTGCAAGAAATCTCTGAGCATCTGAGATCTTGACGGGTGGCGAAGTTTCGACATTGTCTTAGCTTCGATCTGCCTGATGCGTTCACGAGTGACACCGTGTTCTTCACCAATTTGATCGAGGGTCTTCATAACGCCGTCGCCTAAACCATAACGCGACCTAATAACAGCTGCTTCACGCGGGTGCAATGAATCAAGGATTCGCTCTAGCTCGCGCTGAAGCATTGTGAAAGCCACCGATTCGGCTGGCTGAACAGCCTCGGTATCTTCAATCAAATCGCCGAACTCGCTGTCACCGTCTTCACCAAGCGGTGTCGATAGCGAAATTGGCTCGCGGCCGTATTTTTGAACTTCAACAACCTTCTCGGGGGTCATATCTAGTTCGCGAGCGAGTTCTTCTGGGGTCGGTTCGCGACCAAGATCTTGCAGCAGCTGGCGCTGCACACGTGAGAGCTTGTTGATGACTTCAACCATGTGAACAGGAATACGAATTGTTCTAGCTTGGTCGGCCATTGCACGGGTGATAGCTTGGCGGATCCACCAGGTTGCATAGGTTGAGAACTTATAACCCTTGGTGTAATCAAACTTTTCTACGGCACGAATCAGACCAAGGTTACCCTCTTGAATCAGGTCAAGAAATTGCATGCCGCGGCCGGTGTAACGCTTCGCGAGGCTAACCACGAGACGCAAGTTAGCTTCAAGTAGGTGGCTCTTAGCACGTTGACCGTCTTTAACAACCCACTTCAGGTCTCGCTCAGTTTCGCGATTCAACTTCTTATCTGTGGCTAACTTCTCTTCTGCAAAAAGACCAGCTTCAATGCGTTTAGCCAACTCGACTTCGAGTTCGGCGTTCAAAAGCGCAACCTTGCCGATTTGCTTCAGGTAATCCTTGACTGGGTCAGCGGTCGCACCTGTGATTGCCACGGTTTGCGCTGGGATGTCGTCTTCTTCACGGTGAGTTAGATCTAGTGCACCTTCTGGCACAACTGGCTTGCTCGGCTCATCGTCTTCTTCAACCTCGACCTCGGTCTCGGCTGCTAGATCTACTGCAGAGATCGCCTCAGCGACGATTGCATCGGGCGAAAGTTC
>CAINTU010000062.1 GCA_903853515.1 uncultured Micrococcales bacterium
ATCATGGTTTGAGTCGGCGAGAACTTGGCAGCAATCCTTTGAATGTCACGGCCTAC
Source organism: uncultured Micrococcales bacterium (assembly GCA_903853515.1). Classification (GTDB taxonomy): domain Bacteria; phylum Actinomycetota; class Actinomycetes; order Actinomycetales; family Microbacteriaceae; genus Rhodoluna. The sequence goes on from CAINTU010000062.1 coordinate 57, forward strand.
ATGCTCCTAATTGATTTTGTTGGTTTTATACCTGTGGCCTTCATTGGCGCCCGCATAATGAGGCCGACAGGCAGAACCAATCGAGTGGCGGCCTTGGCCTTCGTGCTGGCGTGGATTTGTGACGTTGCGGCTTTCAGGATAATTCGGCTGATTCAAGCCGACCAGCCGGTTTCGATTAGCTCGTTCGAATTAGTAGCAGCCATTGAGTCTTTCTCGAGCTGCCTGGCCATTGCTATTGCGTGGCACGTACTCGCAAATTGGCGCAAAATTTGGCCTGAAGCCAAGGTGCTTAGAGCCGACAGCGCCTCGGCTAATAACTAATTTAGAGGCTTGGCTCGAACGAAAGTTCGCGACCGCTAGCCGCCCAACCATCTGTGCCACCAGCCACCGAGACCACATCGAATCCTTGGGCTTCTAAATATTCGGCGACGGTTAGTGAACGGCGCCCTGATTTGCAAATGATAAAGATGCGAGCGCCGTCATCGAGCTTGTCTAGGTTCTCGGCCACATCGTTCATCGGAATATGAACGGCAGCAGGCACATGGCCTTCAGCCCACTCATGGTCTTCGCGCACATCGAGCACAAAACCTTTGTGGGCGATAGCGGTTTCTAGGTCGTCAAGGGTAACTTCGGTTGCCATGTTCTGCTCCTAATCAAATCTGTGTTCAAGTTTAGAGCCAACGCTCGAGGCGTATATTTGGATTACCGATTACGACAGGAGTTTTCGATGAAAAAAATTCGTGCGACGAGCCTATTTTTTGTGACTGCCGCGACAGTTGCCCTTTTGACCGGGTGTTCAAGCACCATGGATTTGTCTAACGTCAAAGCGATAGTCGATCTTCGTGCAGCCAGCGCATTCGCTGCCGGCCACCTCAAGGGTGCGGTCAACTATGACGCAAGGAGCGAGGCGTTCATTGCTGAGGTTTCAGGTGTCGGCCGTCACGGTGAAGTTTTGGTTTATTGCGACACTGACGAATGCGGCGGTGCGGCCAGAACGACAATGCTGCAAATCGGTTTCGACAATGTGATCAACTTGGGCAATCTAAATGAGGCGGCCTCAACCACCGGCCTGGCAATCGTAACCAATTAGTGCAGCTGCCAAATTGAACCAATCACTCGATTCAACCTATTGGAACCAAAAATACGACACTGATGAATTTGTCTATACCAAGACCGTTAATCGATTCGTAGAGGCTCTTTGCGGCAAACTTGCCGTTGAGTCAGGTTCCCGCGCCATTGATCTCGCCGGGGGCGAAGGCCGCAATGCAGTGTGGTTGGCCAAGCAGGGCTGGCAAGTCGAGAACGTCGATTTTTCTCAGATCGCTTTAGACAAGTATTTGCAGTTCGCTGCCGATGAGGGTGTTGCCGGCCTGTGCTCGGCCACTTGCGCGAGCGCGCTCGAATTTGAATCGGCGCTTGCCCCTGTCGATCTAGCAGTGGTTGCCTATTTGCAGCTGCCAGAGGCTCAGCTTGACACTGTGTTGAACCGCCTCGCCGCGACTCTAAAGTCTGGTGGCACCTTGATGGGTGTTTGGCATTCTCGCGATAATTTGGCTAACGGTTTCGGTGGCCCCCGTGATCCAGATGTTTTGCCAAATGTCGAGACCATCTTGAGAGCCCTTGGCAATGCCACCAATGGTGGCCACTCGCTCGAAATCGAGGTGCTCGAAAATCGCGAAGGGCAAATTCAGACTCGCGAAGGGCTCAAACCCTCGACCACGCTGGTTTTGTTAGCCAAGCGACTTAGCTAAACCAAAGATAAAGTTGTTCTAATCAACTTTGATGAGGACCCCTTGACCAAGCAAATCAATATAGGCGTAATCGGCGGCGATGGCATTGGCCCCGAGGTTACTGCTGTTGCCCTCGAAGCAATCAATTTGGCTACTCGCGGTTCTGGTGTCGAGTGGGGCATCAAGCAATATGACCTCGGTGCCCGCAGATATTTGGCTAACGGCGAGTTGCTAACCGAGCAAGATTTGGCCGATTTGGCAACCCACGACGCTATTTTGTTGGGAGCCATCGGTGATCCTCGAGTGCCGTCAGGAATCCTTGAGCGCGGTTTGTTGCTTAAGCTGCGCTTTAGTTTTGAGCATTACATTAACCTGCGCCCAACCAAACTTTATGAAGGTGTGATTAGCCCGCTAGCTGAGCCTGGCGCAATTGATTTTGTTGTTGTGCGTGAAGGCACAGAGGGCCTTTATGTTGGCAACGGCGGAGCAATTCGAGTTGGCACCGAGCAAGAGGTAGCCAATGAGGTCTCTGTGAACACTGCCTTCGGTGTTGAGAGAGCAGTGCGATATGCGTTCGAACTTGCGAGCAATCGTGACCGCAAAAAAATCACTCTGGTTCACAAGCACAACGTTTTGGTCTATGCCGGCTCACTTTGGCAGCGAACGGTAAACAGAGTTTCACAAGAATACCCAGCAATCACAGTTGATTATCAACACATAGACGCAGCCACGATTTTTATGGTTACCGACCCGCATCGTTTTGATGTGATTTTGACCGACAACTTATTTGGCGATATCTTGACTGATTTAGCTGCGGCCATTGGTGGGGGCATAGGCCTTGGGGCGTCAGGCAACATCAATCCAGAGGGCAAATACCCAAGCATGTTTGAGCCTGTGCACGGGTCAGCCCCAGATATCGCTGGCAAAGGCATCGCTGACCCAACGGCTGCGGTGTTATCGGCTGCGATGATGCTCAGCCACCTGGGCAATCCGGTTGCGTCAGCTCGAATCGAACGAGCCGTTGCCGCCGATCTTGCGACTCGCGGCACCGCAAAGCGTTCAACCGACGAAGTCGCCCAGAGCATTTTTGCGCAACTCTAAAACACTAAGAAGGCAAAACATATGACCGCAGGGCTCGAATTCAAAGTCACAAAATCTGACCACGCAAAACCAGATGCCGAGCGCGAAGAAATTCTGGTGAACCCAGCCTTTGGCGTGAACTTCACTGATCACACCGTTGTCATCGACTGGACTCTCGAGGCAGGCTGGCATAACGCGCGTGTCGAGCCATATGGCCCAATCATGATGGACCCCTCGGCAGCAGTGCTGCACTATGGCCAAGAAATCTTTGAAGGCATCAAGGCATATCGCCACGATGACGGTTCGATTCACACTTTTAGACCAACTGCTAATGCACAACGTATGCAAAAGTCAGCCCATCGAATGGCTTTGCCTGAGTTGCCGACCGAGCTGTTCGTCGAAAGCTTGCGTCAATTGATTCAAGTGGATGCCGCTTGGGTGCCTAAACCTGAGAACGAAAAGACGCTCTATATTCGCCCATTCGAAATAGCTGCCGAGAACTTCTTGGGTGTGCGCGCCGCCCACCGTGCAGAGTATCGAGTGATTGCTAGCCCTGTCGGGCCTTATTTCACCGGCGGCATTAAGCCTGTGTCGATTTGGGTAGCGCTCGACTCTGCCCGAGCTGGCAAGCACGGCACCGGCGAGGCCAAGACCGGTGGCAACTATGCGGCTTCTTTGCTAGCTCAAAACGAGGGTTACGAAAACGGCTGCTCGCAGGTGATGTTCTTAGATGCAGAGAGCGCAACCTATATCGAAGAACTCGGTGGCATGAACCTGTTCTTCGTCTATAAAGATGGCCATGTGGTTACCCCAAGCCTTGATGGCACAATCCTGCGCGGCATCACTCGAGATTCGGTGCTCACCTTGATTCGCGATAGAGGAATCCCAGTTGAAGAACGCAAGGTTACCTATGACGAAGTTCGTGCCGGCTACAACTCGGGCGACATTGTCGAGGTTTTTGCATGCGGCACCGCTGCCGTAATCACGCCTGTGGGTCAACTTAAGAGTCGCGAAGAGATTATTGGCCCTGAGAACCCCCAGCCTGGTGAACTGACTGTTTCATTACGTCAAGAACTCACTGGCATTCAGTATGGTCGGGTGGCAGATCGTCACAACTGGCTAGTTAAGCTCGGCTAATGCGTTTCGCAAAATTTGCTCTCGCAGGCGAGGCACGCTGGGGAATAGTTGATGGCCCTGAGCTTTTGGTTCTGCGTGGTCATCCGCTATTTGCTTCAGCCGAGGCCACGGGCGAGCGCGTTGCTTTAAAAGATGTTTTGCTGTTGCCGCCAACTTTGCCCACCACCAAGATTGTTTGCATTGGCAAAAACTATGCCGACCATGCGGCCGAAATGGGTGGCGAATTGCCCCCAGAGCCGCTGATCTTTTTGAAGCCATCGACGTCGTTAATTGGCGATGGCGAATCGATTGTGTTTCCAGAAATTTCTGAGCGAGTTGACTTCGAGGGCGAGCTTGCCATCGTGATAGGTGAGATTGCAAAGAATGTTTCGGCTTCTGATGCACTCAGCGTGGTTTGGGGATACACAATCGCAAACGATGTGACAGCGCGCGACATTCAAGAAAAAGATGGCCAGTGGACAAGGGCCAAGGGCTACGACACTTTTTGCCCGCTCGGGCCATGGGTTGAGACTGAATTCGAGATTGACGGTCAGATTCTTGAAACTCGAGTCGATGGCGACACCAAACAACATGCCAGCATCGACCTGCTGATTCACAAGGTGCCCAGAATCATCGAGCACGTTACGCAATCTATGACTCTTTTGCCTGGCGATGTGATTCTCACTGGTACCCCAGCCGGCATCGGCCAGATGGTTTCTGGCGATGTTGTTGAGATCACAATTGAAGGCATCGGCACCCTAACTAACACCGTCGCCTAGTCACAAAACTGGAAACAAAAATGTTATGACTCATAAACTTTTTATCGAAGTAATTGTTCCCCAACGGAACCACATTGGGCTAATGTTTAGCTAACGGGGAAATGCATTCCCCTTCTATTTGGGGAGCAACAATGAAAATAAAACAAATACTTCTCGGCCTGGGTTTTGCATTGGTCTTGTGCGCATTTGCTAACGCGCAGGCGGCAAACGCCGATTCACAAGATGGTTCAACCGAGGGTCAATCAAGCTCGCAGTTTCAAGTCACAACAATCACGGCTGCTGACATGCCAGCTCTTCGTTCGATGTGGGAGTCCTCGCTGAAGCACGTGAACGATGCGATTGCTATAAATATGCAGGCTGTAATAGATCTTCAACACAAAGCCGATCTACCAAACGAGGTGCAGTTTTATGGCAATGCGCACTCATCGTTGGTCTATTTCGGATTAGACATTCAAAATAATCAAAACGTTTATCACCTGATTCTCAATACACCATTCACACCTGAATTGCAGAGCTATCTAGAAGGCAGTGATGCTCAATTCGACGTGATGGTTTGTGAAGACTGCCTAAGCGAAGAGACTCTGGCGCAGAAAGTTGCCGACCTTGCACAGGCCTTCGGCAATGTTGGGCTTACCAACACGATGGGCACAGATGTCTTTATTCAAGGACTCGAAGTTCAGTCTTTCGCAACCGAGTTTAATGCTTCAGAAGCTGGCGGCGATGTGCCGGAAGGCCTCGGCATCAGTCAGCAGGCTTTAGATTTTCTTCATGAGCTGAAGCAGAATGGAACCTTTGAGGGTGTGCCTGTCGGGTATTCCGTAGACCCAGACCCAGATGCAACGGTGATTGAAGTCACTGCACGTACCGATAGCACCCCAATTGTTTCGGGCGGTCAGCCGATTGGGCAAGACCCTGAGGTTACTGCATATTGCACTGGTGGATTCATAGTTACTGACAACACAATTGCCGGTATTTCAACTGCCGGTCACTGCGATGGTCAGGCTGTCGCTTATGAGGGCCACCTATATCAAACAAGCGGTTATGCTCCGCCATCGCTTGGTGGGGTGGCTTGGTATGGGTTGAATGCTCGTGTGGTTTCAAAATTCCAATCAAATTTTGGTGTTTACACAACCGTGACTGGTCAAGCAGCCCCTAAATTGGGAAAGCTTTACTGCAAGTTTGGCGCAGTTACTGGCGAAACCTGCTCGACAATCTATAAGGCAAATCAGTGTGCTAACGCGCCGTACACCGGAGTATGGACCTGCAAATTATGGTCGGTTTATGCGAACGTTAGCGAACCTGGCGACTCAGGCGGCCCATGGTTTGATGGTTCCATAGCGATTGGCATTCACTTTGGTGCCTCTGATGTCGATCATATTGTTCGGTCTCTTTTTTCAGACATGTCAAGCCTTGAAGCTGCGGGGGCGCATTTGTTAATCGGAGCTTTCGGAACACCTGCCGTATAAATCGATTTGCCCCGTTTTGGGCGTGCACAAAGGTCTGCATCGAACGCGAATCGTTAGAATTACAGCAAAGAACACGGTGTTCTAGCGCACGGTCATTTATGGCTGGTCGTTACCCCAATAATGCAAGGTGCTTTGATGTCTACGGCTAAAAAGTTTATTTCGGCAGCTATCAAGACCGTGCAAAACGGCGAAATCACCAAGCGCCTCAAAAACATTGCCGAGTTGCCTGCCCTGCGTGAGCAACTGCACGCTCAGCGCGACAAAATTGCTGAACTAAACGAAAAAGTCGCCGGCTCATCATCGCTTCTAGATGTGCTCTCATACGGTCTTGACATCGAAGCTGCCCTAGTCGAATACGCTCGCAACCTTGGCAAGGCCGATCGGCCGCTCGATGGTCGCGGTTTTGTGCATCGTCTAGTTGATGACCCTAAATACAACTACCTGGGCAGCCTTGTTTATGGCGTTTATACCGGTTATTACGAACTCTATTCAGCTTCTCGCGGCTATTTTCTAGATGCTGGCGAAGACCGCGCCATTAAGCGCGCGCCTTATGAATATTCCGACAGTTATTTGCACGAAGAACCTGAGGCCGCACTAGCCAAAATCCAAGAGTTGCTTGGTGCCAAACGAGGCGAACTGAGCCAATCGAGCCGCATCGGCATTTTGCAGGCTCTCGCCAAATACCATCACTGGGCAATTTTGCGCATTGAGACTGCAAAGTTAGATGCTGAGGTGACTGCAAGCAACGAATTGAGCGAGACCGAATTCGCCATGCTGCAGTGGTTCAAGAAGCGCCTTCTCACAGTCGAGCCAAAGATCGAATCTAAGCCTGGCGTGATCAATTTTGGTGTGATGGATTACAAACTGATTGAACGCAAACGCACAAGTGGCAACCGCGGCGATTACGTGCAGACTTTGGCAGCGCTGTCTAACCTGCTGCGCTTCGAAAACGTCGAATACGTTGGCGATACAGAGCTTTCGAATTATATGAACGGCCTTATCTCGCATGTTCATGAAGACCGAAAAATCAAGGATGTTTCTGCACGCGTGCAGCCGGTGGCCATCGACCGCGACTTCGCCAGCGGTCGCGAGTACCCCGAGAACACCTGGTTGATTCTCAACGGTTGGTTCATGCACCGTGCGTTTAGAGGCCCGGTTGATTTTCCTTTTCCGCAGAGTGTCAACCCGATCATGATCTCGTTCCACATTCAAGACGTTGATGTGTTGACCCCTGTTGTTGTCGATCGTCTAAAGCAACTCGAACCAATCGGCTGCCGCGACTGGACCACCGTTTATCGCTTGCGCGATCATGGCGTAAAGGCTTTCTTCTCGGGCTGTGTGACGACCACTGTTGGTCAGGTGCTCAAGCCAAACAAGCCGAGCGGGTCAAAGCGTCTGGCGGTCGTTGAAACTCGACTAAAGCCTGGTGCCTATAAGGGTTGGGCAACCGAGAACTTCATTCAGGTCGGTGACTATGTCAAAGACTTTGGCCTTGTTGAAGGCATCGAAGATGCGCGCAACATGTTGAACCTCTATGCGCCGTTCAACAAAGTCGCCACCTCACGCCTGCACTGCTATTTGCCTGCCAGATCGATGGGCTTGCCGGTTGAGTTCGCGCCAAAAAACAAGGCCGATATTCGTTTCGAGGGTTTGCTGAATCTTGACGAGACCGCATTTAACGCGATTCGCCACGGCATCGAAGAAAAACTTGAGGTAATGCTTCGCGCAATTTTGGCAGGCAAGTCGCACGCCGAGGTCATGCAGCTTTGGCGCGAAATCACAGCTGCCGATGTGGCTGCGGCCGATGCCTATTGTGCGAATTCGATTGCGCCCGAGGCCAGCGGTATTGACCTAGTTGCCGCCGCCAACACCATGCGTGCCAATAGCGTCTCGTTCGGCAGCAAAGCACCTAATGCCATCGAAGTGGCTTTCGCGCTCGATCAGAATCTGAAGGACATCTTCAAGGTCGTGCTACAGAGCATCCTTGAGAAAGCATCACGACCAGTGCATGCGCACGTTTTGATGCGCGGGCTCGATAAGGATTACTTCAAATCGGTCGCCGAGCTATTCCCAGAATTCAGCTTTAAGTTCTATGACTGCAGCGATGTCAGTTATGGCGACAACCTAAAGTTGCTAAGCCACATCTCGGTTTCGACAATCGACCGGTTGTTGTTGCCAGAGCTTTTAACTGACCTAGACAAGATTCTCTATTTAGACACCGACATTTTGGTGCTAGACGATATCGCCAAACTGCACGACATCGAACTTGGCGACAAGGTTCTAGGCGGCAAGAGCACAAACCTTTATACCTGGGCTTCACTAATCAAGCCGATGACCAGAGCTAGCTTGCAGCTGCCATTTGCAAAAGCGTGGAACATGCGTCGATACCTGCACGCCCACGGCAAACTAACCACACGTTCTTTTAACGCAGGCGTTATCTTGATGAACTTAAAGGCGATGCGAGCCGAGAAAGCCACCGCAACTCAGCTGGCTCTTGTTGAGCGTTGGAAGTTCAATGACCAAGATGCCTTGAACTATTACGCAGCTGGTCGAGTTGTTGAACTGGGCCAACAGTGGAACACCGTGCCTGCACAAGATTTCACCAAAGAGCCGAGCATCATTCACTGGGCGGGCCCGGCCAAGCCGTGGAAAGAAATGTATGTGCTTTACAAGCCGCTTTGGCAAGCCGTCAACGCGCGCGTTCAAGCAAAAATCAAATAGCTAGATCGGCTTAAAATGTCTAACTCAATCACCGCGCCTTTCTCGACTGCCACAGGCCGCGATGTGCGCGTGCGCTTTTGCCCATCACCAACCGGCACACCACACGTCGGGCTGGTGCGCACCGCGTTGTTTAACTGGGCATACGCTCGACACACGGGCGGCACCTTTGTTTTTCGCATCGAAGACACCGATGCCGAACGCGATAGCGAAGAATCGTTTGAGATGATCGTTGATGGCCTGCGCTGGTTAGGTCTCAACTGGGATGAAGGTGTAGGCGTCGGTGGCCCAAACGAGCCTTACCGTCAATCGCAACGCACCCACATCTATCTAGACGTAATCGATAAGCTCAAGGCCGCAGGCCACATCTATGAGTCGTTCTTGACGGGCGAAGAAATTGATGAGCGCAACAGGGCAAACGGCCGTGCTGTGCAACTGGGCTATGACAACTCTGAGCGTGATCTAACTGATGCGCAGCGCGCAGCATATAAGGCAGAGGGCAGAAGCCCTGCGCTTAGGTTGCGTGTGCCAGATGTTGATATCAAGTTCACCGATTTGGTGCGTGGCGAAATCACTTTTCCGGCGGGCAGCTTTAGCGACTTTGTGGTCGTGCGACCTAATGGCCAACCGCTTTACACACTTGTGAACCCGGTCGACGATGCCTTGATGGGTGTGACCCATGTGCTGCGCGGCGAAGACTTGTTATCGTCAACCCCCCGTCAAATTGCGCTTTATAACGCCATGTTTGAGGCGGGCATCACCGGTTTCATTCCGCAATTCGGCCACTTGCCTTTTGTTATGGGCGAGGGTAACAAAAAATTGAGCAAGCGCGACCCAGAGTCGAACCTTTTTCACCACCGCGACCGCGGCTTTGTGCCTGAGGGCCTGCTCAACTATTTGGCTCTGCTTGGCTGGAGCATCGGCGCAGATCGCGATATCTTCTCGCTCGACGAGATGACTGCCGCTTTCGACATCACAAACGTCAACCCAAACCCTGCGCGCTTTGATCAAAAGAAAGCCGATGCGATAAACGCAGCCCACTTGCGTTTGTTGACCCCCAAGGATTTTGAGGCACGTCTGGTGCCATATCTGCAAAACGCAGGTCTAATCGACGCGTCACCTACCGAGCACCAACTGGCCATATTGGCCGAAGCTGCGCCGCTGATTCAAGAACGAATTGTAGTTTTGAGCGAGGCAGTGGGCATGCTCGAATTCTTTTTTAAATCGGCTGACCAAATCGAAATTCAAGATGACGCCAAAGCCGGCTTGCCAGAGAACAGCAAAGAACTAGTTCTTGCGGCCATTGAAACTCTAGAGGGCATTGCCGATAGCGAATTCGCCACCGAGAATCTGCAAACCGCGTTGAATCACAAACTTATTGAAGAACTGGGGCAGAAGCCACGAAACGCCTTTGGCCCGCTGCGCACCGCTATTTCGGGGCGCAGGGTGTCGCCGCCACTTTTTGAGTCAATGCAAATCCTTGGCAAATCAGAGACACTGGCTCGTCTGCGCTCGTTTGCCAGCATGGTCTAGCCCGACTAAACTTGGGTTGTTGTTGGGCCTCTGGCTCGATACAGCCCTTGGGGTATGGTGTAATTGGCAACACGAGTGATTCTGGTTCATTTGTTCTTGGTTCGAGTCCAGGTACCCCAGCTTTGACAGTCAGACTTTTGAGTCTGGCTGTTTTGCTTTAACCAAGCAATTTGCCTTTCGACAATAAAC
>CAINTU010000063.1 GCA_903853515.1 uncultured Micrococcales bacterium
AACCCACCTCAAACCTTGGCGTCTATCAGGGCGCCCAAATCTTTTGGAGTAATCATGGCAACTCGTGTTGGAATCAATGGCTTCGGCCGTATCGGCCGCAACTTCTTGCGCGCAGAGCTAGCTAAGGGCACCGATCTTGAGATCGTCGCCGTAAACGACCTAAGCGACCCTAAGGGCCTCGCACATTTGTTGAAGTATGACTCGGTTACTGGTCGTTTGAACCAGGATGTCTCGGTCGACGGCCAGAACATCATCGTGGGTGGCAACGTTATCAAGGTGCTCGCCGAGCGTGACCCTGCCAACCTCGGTTGGGGCGACTTGGGCGTCGACATCGTCATTGAGTCAACTGGCCGTTTCACTAACGCCGAAGACGCCAAAAAGCACATCGAAGCAGGTGCCAAGAAGGTCATTATTTCGGCCCCAGCTACCGGTGAAGATGCAACTTTCGTTATCGGTGTAAACGAAGAGCTTTATGACCCAGCAACGCATCACATCATCTCGAATGCGTCTTGCACAACTAACTGTTTGGCTCCACTTGCCAAGGTTTACAACGACAAGTTCGGCATCGTCAATGGCTTGATGACCACAGTTCATGCCTATACAGCTGACCAGAACCTGCAAGATGGCCCGCACAGCGATCTTCGCCGTGCCCGTGCCGCAGCTATCAACATCGTGCCTTCATCGACCGGCGCAGCAAAAGCCATCGGCCTAGTTTTGCCTGAACTTAAGGGCAAACTCGATGGCTTCGCGCTTCGAGTGCCAGTGCCAACCGGCTCGGTTGTAGACCTAACTTTGGTTAGCAAGGTTGAGGTGACCGTTGACGAAATCAAGGCAGCCTACCGCGAGGCATCGGCTTCTGGCCGCCTGAAGGGCATCTTGCTTTATACCGAAGACGAAATCGTTTCGAGTGACATCGTGACCGACCCGCACTCGTCAATTTTTGACGCAGGTCTTGTTCGTGTTATCGGTGGCACCACGGTGAAACTAACCTCTTGGTATGACAACGAGTGGGGTTACTCAAACCGTCTTGTTGATCTAACCGAATTGGTTGCCAGCAAGCTTTAAGCCTGCGCCTAACACGAGAGCCTAACCTTTGCGTACTCTGAACGACCTGCCAAATATCGAATCGAAGCGGGTCATCATTCGCTGCGACCTAAATGTGCCACTTGATGGTTCACGCATCACCGATGACGGGCGAGTGGTTGCGTCTGTGCCAACCATCAAATATCTCGTCGAACGTGGTGCGAAGGTCGTTGTGATTTCACACCTGGGCCGCCCAGATGGCGCACCCGATGCAAAGTATTCGCTTGAGCCGGTAGCGACGCGACTGGGCGAACTGCTTGGCCAGCCGGTGCACTTTGCGAGCGACACCGTGGGTTCTCAGGCAATCGGCGCCGTCAAGGCACTTGACTCTGGCGGCGTTGTGGTGCTCGAGAACTTGCGTTTCAACGCGGGCGAGGTGGCCAATAATTCAGCCGAGCGCCAAGCGTTTGCCGCAAAACTTGCTGATCTGGGCGACTTTTTTGTGAGCGACGGTTTCGGTGTCGTGCATCGCAAGCAGGCCTCTGTCTATGAACTGGCGAAACTCTTGCCGAGTGTTGCCGGTCTTTTGATCGAGCGCGAACTAGAAGTTCTCGAAAGACTCACCACAAGTCCGGCGAGGCCCTATGCGGTTGTTCTCGGTGGCTCGAAGGTTTCAGACAAACTTGGCGTGATCGATCATCTTCTGCCAAACGTTGATGAGCTCATTATCGGCGGCGGAATGCTGTTCACCTTCTTGGCAGCGCTCGGGCACAAAGTCGGCAAGAGCCTACTAGAAGTTGATCAGATTGCAACCGTTCAGGGCTACCTTGCTCGGGCAAAAGAAATTGGTGTCAAAATTGTGTTGCCAACTGACATCGTTGTGGCCGACAGGTTCGCCTCTGATGCTAACCACGAGGTGGTTCCGGCCGAGAACATCGAAGGCTCATCATTTGGCGAAAGTGCAATTGGGCTAGATATCGGCCCGCAGGCTGCCAAAGATTTCGCTTCAGCTATCAGTTCGTCACACACAGTGTTCTGGAACGGACCAATGGGCGTCTTCGAATTCGAAGCCTTTGCAAACGGCACCAAGACCGTGGCACAGGCATTGACCGAGGTCGACGGATTGTCAGTTGTAGGTGGCGGTGACTCTGCTGCCGCTGTGCGAATCCTAGGATTCAAAGACGAGCAGTTTGGTCACATTTCAACCGGTGGTGGCGCCAGCCTAGAGTTTCTTGAAGGCAAATCAATGCCTGGATTAGAGGTTTTGCAATGACCCAGACTCGCGTGCCATTTATCGCCGGCAACTGGAAGATGAATCTGGATCACCAGCAGGCCATCGCACTTGTGCAGAAACTTGCCTGGACTCTTCGCGACGCGAACCACGACTACGCCACAACCGAGGTTTCTGTTTTTGCACCATTCACCGACTTGCGAACCGTTCAGACGCTCATCGATGCAGAAAAAATCGAAATCAAACTTGGCGCTCAAGATCTGAGCCAACACGATTCAGGCGCCTATACCGGCGAAATCAGCGGTGCGTTTCTCAAAAAGCTCAACTGCCAATACGTTTTGATTGGTCACTCTGAACGCCGCAACTACCACCACGAGACCGACGAAATTGTGCAGTCTAAGGTCGCTGCAGCCTTCAAACACGGCATAGTGCCAGTGATCTGCGTTGGTGAAACCCAAGAAGAACTTGAATCTGAAGGCGCAGCAGCGGTGCCAGTGCGCCAAGCGCTAGCCGCCCTAGCCGGTCACAGCAAGCTCGGCGAGTTTGTCATCGCCTATGAACCGGTTTGGGCCATTGGCACGGGTTTGGTAGCCACACCTGAGCAGGCCGCTAGCGTGGCAAGCAAGATTCGTGAGGCAATTGCAGATGCTCACGGGGCCGAAATTGCCGAGAATACGCGTATTTTGTATGGCGGTTCGGTGAAAGCAGCCAACGTCGCTGGGTTCCTTAGAAGCCCCGAGGTTGACGGCGTGTTGGTAGGCGGGGCCAGCCTAGATGTCGAAGAGTTCAGCGGTATCTGCCGTTTCTTGAAGCACCTAGCCTTATAATTTTACCTAAGCGGGCTATTTGGCCTGCAAAGTTTAGAAACCGAGGTTTTCTCGCATGCTCGCACTAGCCGGTATCAAGATTGGTCTGCAGATTCTGCTTCTGATCACTAGCCTTCTGCTAACCCTGCTGATCCTGTTGCACAAGGGCCGCGGTGGCGGGTTGAGTGACATGTTCGGTGGCGGCCTAAACAACACCATGGGTTCATCTGGTGTTGCAGAGCGAAACCTCAACCGCATTACCATCATCCTTGGCCTGGTATGGGTCGTAACCATCATCGTGCTCGGCCTGTTCTCGAGCTACAACTGGGCCTAACGACTCATGTCTTCTGGCGGCTCAGCGATTAGGGGATCGCGCATCGGTGCCGGACCGATGGGCGAGCAAGACCGTGGCTTCAA
>CAINTU010000064.1 GCA_903853515.1 uncultured Micrococcales bacterium
AGCACGGTGATCGGCTTTGACCCAGATGGCAACACGGCGAGCGAGCGTCGACGAACAACGAACCAGACCCGTTCGATAAAAATCGCCCAGATTGCGACCGCGGCTACGACAGTTAGAGCTGAATAAAACCAAATCATCTAGCGCGCCAACTTGTCGATAAAACTAGCGACTATGGGCCGGTCGAAATGATCAGCAAGATAGCACTTGCCGAGTCGGTGGCTGTGCCGGCGGCGGGCGAGGTGCCAACTACCGAGCCAGCAGGCACTGTTGATGAGTGCACAAAGAATCGATCTTGTGATGGGTGCACTGGTTCGCTAACTGCCGAGAAGCCGGCTGCGAGCAATGCCGCCTTTGCGTCTGAGACACTCATGCCGGCAACCGAAGGAACCTTGGTTAGGCCACCGCGGCTGACATAGAGCTTCACCTGTGTGCCAATCGGAATCGTGGTGCCAGCCTTTGGCAAAGTGTAGGCAACTGTGCCGGCTGGTTGCGATGAGGCAATTTGGTTCACCAAAATCTTGGCGTTCAAACCAGTCTGCTCAATTGTTTGCGCTGCGGTGTCTGGCACAGTGCCAGCAACTGCAGGCACGGTAATCATCGTGGCATCGATCATGCTCTGTGGTGGTGCATCGAATTTTGTGCCCGGATACTCTTTATCGGCAGTCTGCATGATCGTGCGCCAAATGTCGTGGCGCACAGTGTTGCCCGCCTTGCCGTGCAGCAAAATACCTTTGAGCGACGTGGTGCCGCTAACGTTGCCGACCCAGGTTGCGGTTGCAACTGCGCTCGAGAAGCCGGTCATCCATGTGTGAACGCCACTGTCTGTTGTTCCGGTCTTGCCGGCAAGCGGTGTGCCGTCGCCAGTTGACGATGCGCCACCTGTTCCGCCAGAGATTACTCGCTGCATCGCGTAGGTCATGCCGGCTGCAATGTCTGGCTCGACGGCTTTGCTGCAAACGCTTTGAGGCACCTGAAGCTCGGTGTCGGTGGTGCGCACATGCACGCTGGCGATGGCGATTGGTGAACAATAAACACCCTTGTTGGCTACGCCTGCTTGAGCAGCGGCCATGGTGAGAGGGGCGATTTCGTTAACACCAAGAATCGATGAGGGCACATATTGAAGCGGTGCGCCATCGGCGCGATGCACACCAAAACTTTGGGCGATGTCACGAATGTCGCAAAGGTCGAGTTTGCTGGCCATGTTGGCAAAGGCGGTGTTTACCGACAGCGCGGTGGCCTCAACCACCGAAAGGTCTTCTGGCTCTTTGCCAATGTTGTTCGGCGCCCAGGTGCCAAGCAAAGTGCCACAGCGCGCAGAGAAGTCAGCCGCGTTGTATTCGTGCACTCGGCCATCAACGTGGTCCATCAGGTGGTGACCGTTGATCAACCAATCAGCCAAAGTGAAAATCTTGTAGGTCGAACCGGTCTGAAAACCACTTGAGCCACCATAGGTTTTGTCGCTCGAATAGTTGACCGAAGTGTGGCCAGGTGTTGCTGCCGCATTAGGCGACTGGTCATAGATGCGGTTCTCGGTCATAGCCAAAATGCGCCCTGTGCCTACCTGCACAGAAACACTCGCGCTGCCGATTTGTGATTTGTCGGTTGGCGGAACCCAAGCCTTGGTTGCACGGTCGGCGACTCGCTGCAATTTCAAATCCATGGTCGTATAAATATCTAGACCGCCACGGCGCAAAAGAATTTCGCGGTCAGCTGGGGTTGGGCCGAATTCTGGTGAGTTGCGAATTGTCCAGACCACATAGTCGCAGAAGAACGCGGTAGTTTGGTCGGCCTCGCAACCGACACGCACCTTGGTGATGTGGGTCACGATTGGCGTGGCTTTATAGGTGTCGCCTTCAGAGGCCGAGATGTCACCAGCTTTGACCATGTTGTCAATCACATAGTTGCGGCGATCTTTAGCGCGCTGAGCATTTGCGGGCAGATCAGGGCGATAAGCCTCTGCGCCTTTTAGCATTGCGGCGATCATCGCAGCCTCTGGCACATCAAGGTCTGCTGCATGCTTGCCAAAGTAATACTGGCTAGCGGCTTCAACACCAGAAACGTTGGTGCCGAAATATGAGAGGTTCAAATAGCCGGCAAGAATGTCTTGCTTGCTTGTGGTTTTTTCGAGGGCAAGAGCAAAACGAACTTCTTGAATCTTGCGCTGAAAACGGTGAGCGCCGTCGGTCTGCAAGGCGATAGCCTCGGTGTCGCCCGAGAGCACTGCTTGTTCAAGCAAAGTGTTTTTGACGTATTGCATGGTGATGGTCGAGCCACCAGGGCCATCGCCGCCTTTTAGAAGGCTTTGAAAAGTTGCGCGAACGAGCGAAACCCAGTCGACACCACCGTGCTGAAAAAAGCGCGGGTCTTCGGTGTCGACCACTGCGTGAATCAGGTTAGGTGAAAGCTTGTCGTAACCGACCGAGATGCGGTTTTCGTTGAAAAAGTCGGCGACTTTAACTGGCTTGCCATCTTGCATTGCATAGATGGTTGAGGTTTGTGCGGCGTTCACCGGGCGAATCACGTCTGGCAGTTTGTCAAAGATTGAGACCACAGCGGTGCCAGAGAGACCAGCAACAATGATGGCCGGGGCGATCAGGCCAATAACGAGCAGCGCAGCGCCGGTTGAGAGGCTAAACAGCTTCAGAAATGGGCGAGAACCCTTGCTGCGTTTTTTAGACTTACCCTGTTCAGACATAGACTCTAGGTTACCCGCTAACGCTGAGAGGATGCTCAAAATGACCGCTTACGAGTACACCGTAACCCCTTTGCCACCCCACAATCCCAAGCAAATACTTGATCATTGGGGCGCTCAGGGCTGGCAGTTGGTGCAGGTCGTTTTGACGCCAGAGGGCGGCTCGGTCGCATATTTGATGCGTGAGGTTCAGGGCTAATGGCTGGTCTTATTGAAGCAAGGATGGCCGAGTTAGGCACCCCGCTGCCTGCGGTTGTGCCACCGGTCGCGGCCTATATTCCGGCAGTTGCCTCGGGTCACCTCGTGTTTACGGCAGGCCAACTGCCGATGGTTGATGGGGTTTTACCGGCAGTTGGCAAAGTGCCTAGTCAGGTTGATCCGGCTGATGCCAAAGGTTTCGCGCGCATCGCTGCCGCAAACGCATTGGCTGCCGTGAAGTTCGCGATTGGTGACCTTGACCGTATTACAAGAATTGTCAAAGTCACCGGGTTTGTGGCTTCTGACCCAAGTTTTACTGCGCAGGCCGGCATCATGAATGGTGCTAGCGAGTTTTTGGGTGAAATCTTTGGCGACGCTGGAGTGCATGCACGCAGTTCGGTCGGCATGGCTGTGTTGCCGCTAGATGCGCCGGTCGAGGTCGAACTGATCGTCGAGTTCAACTAGCCAGCGACTAGTCAGTACTGATTGCTGACTAGTCGCTAGCGACTAGTCAGTTGCCCCGCCGGCGAGTTTTTCGCCGATTGCGCCCATCACCGATGAGTCGGCAAGTGTGGTCACATCGCCGATTGGTCGTGACTCTGCAACATCTCGCAAAAGTCGGCGCATGATTTTGCCTGAACGCGTTTTAGGCAGTTCACTAACCACCATTATTTGTCGTGGTTTGGCAATCGGGCCGATCTCGTGTGCCACGTGGTCACGCAAGATTTTGCTTATTTCGTGATCAGCGCCGGCATCGTGAATTTCGTCTTGACGCAGAATCACAAAAGCCACGACTGCTTGACCGGTGGTCTCGTCAGCTGCGCCGACCACGGCTGCTTCTGCAACCCAGCGGTGCGACACAAGTGCCGATTCGATTTCGGCCGTCGATAGCCTGTGGCCAGAAACATTCATCACGTCATCGACGCGACCTAATAGCCAGATGTCGCCATCCTTGTCGTATTTTGCGCCATCGCCCGCAAAATATTTGCCATCGAATTGCGACCAATAGGTGTCTCTAAAACGCACCGGGTCGCCCCAAATGCCGCGCAGCATGCTTGGCCACGGCTCGGTGATAACAAGCAACCCTGCCTGTTCGCGCCCAACTTCGTTGCCAGCTTCGTCAAGAATCGCGATCGAAATGCCAGGCATTGGTGTCTGCGCCGAACCAGCCTTGGTTTTGGTGATGAATGGCAGTGGCGAAATCATGATCGCACCGGTTTCGGTTTGCCACCAAGTGTCAACGATCGGCGCTCGCTCGCCACCAATCACGCTGCCATACCAGTTGTGCGCTTCAGGGTTGATCGGTTCGCCGACCGAGCCAAGCACTCGCAGCGAAGTCAGGTCGTAACCATCGGGTATCGCCCGCCCGAGTTTCATAAAGCTGCGAATCGCGGTTGGCGCCGTATAAAGAATGCTCACCCGATATTTTTCGATTATCTGCCACCAGCGTCCGTGGTCTGGTGTGTCTGGTGTGCCTTCATAAATAACCTGGGATGCCCCGTTTGCCAACGGCCCATAAGCCACATAGCTGTGACCCGTGATCCAGCCGACGTCTGCCGTGCACCAATAAACGTCGCTCTCTGGTTTCAGGTCGAACACTGTGCGGTGGCTCGAGGCAACTTGGGCTAGGTATCCACCGGTTGTGTGCAGAATGCCTTTTGGTTTACCGGTAGTGCCAGAGGTATACAAAATGAAGAGCGGATTCTCGGCATCGAATCCATGGGCAACATGTTCAGCTTCGGCTGCGGCCATTGCATCTGCCCATTCGACATCGCGCGGGTGCGTGTCGACTGGCTGGCTGGTGCGGCGAACAACAAGAACGTGTTCAACTGTGGGGCAGTGGTTGTCGGCGAGTGCTTCGTCAACTGCAGGTTTTAGCGCGGTTGCTTTGCCTTTGCGAAATCCGCCGTCTGCGGTGATCACAAGCTTTGCACCGGCGTCTTGAATGCGGCTGCGCAGGCTCTCGGCACTAAAGCCGCCAAAGACGACGCTGTGAATAGCCCCGATTCGGGCCACCGCCTGCATGGCGATAATGGCCTCGGCGATGTGTGGCATATAGATTGCAACGCGGTCACCTTCGCCTATGCCCAGTGCGACCAAAGCGTTGGCTGCTCGTTTGACAGCGGCAGTCAGTTCGCGATAGGTATAGGTGGCTGTATCGCCGGGTTCGCCCTCAAAATACAGCGCGATTCGATCACCAAGGCCGGCGTTCACGTGGCGGTCTAGGCAGTTGAAACTTGCGTTGATTTTGCCATCGTCAAACCATTTGGCAAACGGAGCGGCCGACCAGTCAAGAGTTTTGGTGGGCGATTTGTGCCAGTGCAGGTTTGCTGCTTCATTGGCCCAAAAGGTGAGGCGGTCTTGGTTTGCGCTTTGGCTCATAGCCCCATTTTGCCTGACCTGCATAATCACTGTGAAGGCCGAGCCAAGTTTGGGGAAAACCGTCAGCATTTTGTTATGCTTTTGTTGTCGGCTTAGGCCGACCTGTTATATCTAGTTTCCCCCAAGCTGATATAACCGGACCCGTCTCTCCCCCAGAGGCGGGTCCCCTTAATTTAAGGGCACTTATTGCCCTACTTTTGCACAGGTTTGCATCTTTACGATTAGCACTAGTTGTTCGCGCAGATATTTAATCCCATGGATGTGCATGCACGACTCAACTCTTGGTTCAATCTGCCGCTCGACGACGTTTTTCTTTCGAGCGGCGACTTTGCCTTTAGCGGATTCGATTCTGCAGATCAAGTTGAAGAGTTTGCGCGTGCAGCGATTTCTTTGGGCGGCAAGAGCATCGATGTTGCGCATCCTTGTGCTGAGGTTTCAGTGGTTGGCGATTTTGGTCGCGTTCGAGTGCATGCCGTGTTAGCTGGTGATTGCGCGGCCGAAACCTATGTTTCTATTCGGCGACACCGGGTCGAGGCCTTGAGTCTTGCTCAGGTTGCAGGTGAAAGAGCCGGCGAGCTTTTTGGCGTTCTCGAAAAGAAACAGAACTTTTTGATTGCGGGTGCAACCGGTGCTGGCAAGACCACACTGTTGCGAGCAATGCTGGCCCAATGTTCGCAAGAGCGAATAGTTGTAGTCGAAGATCTCGTCGAACTCGGTCTTGATTGCACCCTCTCACTATCGAGTCGCATGGCTAATGCCGAAGGCTTTGGCGAAATCACTATGGCTGCGCTTTTGCGCGAGGCGCTTCGCATGCGCCCAGATCGATTGGTGGTTGGCGAGGCTCGCGGGGCTGAGCTTGCAGTTTTGCTGCAGGCGCTAAACACTGGGCACCAAGGCGCAGGTTTTACATTGCACGCGAACTCGGTCGACACGGTGGTAACGAGGCTGCGAATCTTGCTCATGCTGAGTGGGTTGCCGACTGCTGCAGTCGATGAGCTGATTCGCGCTTCGGTGCAGTGGGTCATTTTTATGGGGCGCAAGCCGGGCGTTGGCAATTCAGGCCGCATCGAGGCTGTTTTGCCCATAACTGAATTGATTGCGGCATGAGTGCTCAAGTTTTGGCAAAGCTTGCTGGGTTGTTGCGGGCGGGCATTCCGCTCGGCTCGGCACTGGTGCGGGTTCAAGGCGAGTTGCCGGCAGACCAGGTTTTGTCATTCTTGCTCGACTGCGCAAAGCAATCTGGCTCGGGTGCTGTTGCCGAACTCTTGCACCTCGCCGAGCGCTATCGCTGGGTTGAGGCGGCACAGCAAAGAGTTGCTTTGGCCCATCTAGCCCCGAGGTCGACCGCTCGCATGGTGCTCTGGTTGCCGGTCGTGAGCGCAGTCACTGCTCAAATCTTAGGTCTCAACATCGCGGTAACAGTGCAACAGCAGCCAGTTTTGATTTTGTCGATTGCGACAGGGGCACTGTTGCTGCTTCTCTCAAATTTTCTGATTGGCAAAATGCTTGCCGCCGCTAAACCAAAGCCAATAACAAGTGGATGGTTGCTTATCGCAGTTGCAATGCAATTGCGCTCAGGTCGAAACTTTGCAGCAGCACAGTCGAGTGCGCTAACGCTTTATGAAAAGCATTTTGCATCTTCACCAAGCGACGCTGAGCTCGCTGCCTTGGCGCAAGTTGAAAAACTCGTTACCCAGACAGGGTCTCAGGCTGTTGAAATATTGCGAAGCGAGAGCGAAAGACTGCAATCGAACGAGAGCTTTATCGCAGAGGCGCGAATCGAAAAGCTTGGTGTGCGCCTGATGTTGCCACTTGGGTTAGTGGTGTTGCCGGCTTTCGTTTTGCTGGCAATTGTTCCGCTGGGCGCAACTCTGCTTCGGGCTGGTGCAACTTGATGGTTGCCTTTCTCGTTGCTGCGAGAGGCAATTGCACAAGAACGATTCCGCAAGAGAAAACTCGAAAAGAAAGTACAGAAAAATGAAAACTAAATTTCAGGCATTGGCCGATGACCGAGGTGCTTCAACTGCCGAATACGCAATCATCACCCTGGCGGCGGTCGGGTTCGCGGGGCTTCTGCTCGTGATACTTCGCAGCGACGAAGTCAAAGGCATGCTGCTCGGGCTAGTTCGGCAGGCCCTGACGGTGCACACTTGAGTTGCGCGAGTTGGGCCGAGACTGTTGCGGCACTGTCTCAAGACCATGGGGCAGTGACCGCCGAGTTTGCGCTCGCGCTGCCGGCAGTCACACTAGTTCTAGTTTTTGCGCTCGGGGTTTTGCAAGCGCAAACCGAGCGGTTGGCGCTAATCGATCTTGCGGCTGCGGGGTCGAGGGCCCTAGCTCGTGGCGAGCCGATGGCTACCGTTTGGCAACTTGCCAATGAGTTCGGCGCTGGCACCACTGTGAGAGCCAATGTTGGGGTTGAGTTGGTTTGCGTGGTCGCCAGCCGCCAGATTGGTCTGCAAAATCTGCCCAAAATCGAGATAAGTGAACGCCAATGTGCCCGAAAGTTGGGGCTCTAGTGAGGATTCGGGCCAATTTTCGAGCCGACCGAGGATCAGGCACAATTCTGGCGATTGGGCTGATTTTCACGATTTTGGGAATAATGACCCTAGTTTTGGCTGTTGGCTATCAAAGTCTTGAACAAAGGCGGTTGCAATCGACTGCCGATGCTGCGGCAATTGCCGGCGATGACGCTCTGCGAGGCCTAAATACTGGCTTTGCCTGCCAAATTGCTGGGGTTATCGCAAAAGCAGCTGGGGCAACACTTGACAGATGTCGTATTGTCGAAAGTGACATCTATATAAGTGTGTGTCAGCGCACTATGGGTATAGTTCTTGAGGCAAGAGCACGCTCTGGCCCGATTTAGGAGAATTCATTGGCTTCGAACCACAAACTGGTCATCGTCGAGTCGCCTGCAAAGGCAAAGACGATCGCTAAGTATCTTGGCGACGACTACACAGTCTTGGCCTCGGTCGGGCACATCAGAGATTTGATCGACCCTAAAGACCTGCCGCCAGAGACAAAAAAGCTCAAGGGCTCGCTTGCCAAATTCTCGATCGACATCGAAGACGACTTCAAGCCTTATTACGCTATCTCGGCTGGCAAAAACAAAACAGTGAGCGAGCTGAAGGCGGCCCTTAAAGACGCCGGTGAGCTTTTGCTCGCAACAGATGAAGACCGCGAAGGCGAGGCGATTGCCTGGCATTTGCTCGAGGTTTTGAAGCCTAAGGTTCCTGTGCGCCGAATGGTTTTTCACGAAATCACCAAAGAGGCCATCAAAGTGGCGGCCAACAACACTCGCGAATTAGACACCAATCTGGTCGAGGCCCAAGAAACTCGCCGCATCGTCGACCGCCTCTATGGTTACGAAGTGTCGCCAGTGCTTTGGCGCAAAATCAACCGCGGCCTTTCTGCCGGCCGTGTGCAGTCACCTGCAATGCGTTTGGTGGTTGAGCGTGAACGTGAGCGCATGGCATTCATCTCGGCC
>CAINTU010000065.1 GCA_903853515.1 uncultured Micrococcales bacterium
GTAGTTCCACGAGTGAAATTCTAACCATCTGGGCGAGTTGCCTAGACATAAGATTTAGACATGACTATTAAGCCTGGCATCGACACTTCGACTTTTGACCTCAACGTTCGCCCTCAAGACGATCTGTTCAAGCACACCAACGGCAAATGGCTTGCCGAAGTCGAGATTCCTGCAGACCAGGCGGTGCACGGCTCGTTCTACATGCTTCGTGACGCAAGCGAAGAGGCCGTCAAAGACATCCTTGATGAGGCGCAAGCCAACCCGAAGCCTGGTGTTAGCCAGCAAATCGGCGACATGTATGCCTCTTTCTTAAACGAAGAGTTGGCCAACAAGCTTGGTGCCCAGCCGATTCTCGCCGACCTAGCCGCAATTGACGCCGCCAGCTTCGCCGAACTGCCTAAGTTGATGGGTCGATTCGAGCGCGACAGCATCAGCGGCCTATGGGGCTTCTATATCACTAACGATGCAAACAACCCTGAGCGCTATTTGGTACACATGTTCCAAGGCGGCCTCGGGTTGCCAGACGAGTCGTATTACCACGACGAGAAATACGCAAACTTTAGAGACGCCTATGTGCCTTATGTGACCAACATGCTCGAGCACGCTGGTTGGTCGGCCGATCAGGCAGCCACCGATGCCAAGGCAATTTTCGAGTTCGAGACTGGGCTATCGAAGCACCACTGGAACGTCGTTGACACTCGCGATGCAGAGAAGACCAACAACCCACGCACCTTTGCTCAGCTTGAGGCGATGACCCCGACCTTCAACTGGCACGACTATCTAGCAGGAATGCAGTTGAAATCTGACGTGTTCTTTGAGACCGTGGTGATGACCCCATCGTTCTTCGAAGGCATCGCAAGCGTATTCAACGAGGCCAATATCGCCAACGTGCGCCTATGGCTCAAGTGGCAGGTCATCAACAACATGGCCCCTTATCTGAGTGATGATTTTGTAAACACTCGCTTTGGTTTCTATGGCACAACCTTGACCGGTCAGCCTGAACTGCGTGCCCGCTGGAAGCGCGGAGTGCAGTTGGTTGAAGGTTCACTGGGTGAGGCCGTCGGCAAGATCTATGTCGAAAAGCACTTTCCACCAGCCGCTAAAGAGCGCATGGATGAACTTGTGAAGTGGCTGATTGAGGCGTATCGCGTCAGTATCGAAAACCTCGAGTGGATGACTGAAGAAACCAAGGCCAAGGCTTTGGTCAAGTTGAACAAGTTCAACCCAAAGATCGGTTACCCAAAGAACTGGAAAGACTATTCGAGCCTGACCATCGACCGTGATGATTTGGTAGGCAACGTTCGTCGTTCATCAGCTTGGGTCACCGACAAAGAGGCAGCCAAAATTGGCGCACCACTTGATCGCGACGAATGGCACATGACGCCACAGACAGTCAACGCCTATTACAACCCTGGCTTCAACGAAATCGTTTTTCCGGCAGCAATCTTGCAGCCACCGTTCTTCAGCCTAGAAGCTGACGATGCAGTTAACTTTGGCGGCATCGGCGGCGTTATCGGTCACGAGATCGGCCACGGATTTGACGACCAGGGTTCAAAATACGATGGCGATGGGCGCCTAGAGTCATGGTGGACAGACGCT
Source organism: uncultured Micrococcales bacterium (assembly GCA_903853515.1). GTDB lineage: Bacteria > Actinomycetota > Actinomycetes > Actinomycetales > Microbacteriaceae > Rhodoluna. The sequence continues at coordinate 1,600 of CAINTU010000065.1, forward strand.
GACCGCGCGGCTTTTGAAGAGCTAACCGGCAAGCTGATTTCACAGTACGACGCACTCACCCCAGAGGGCTTGAGCGATGACTATAAGGTCAACGGTGCGCTAACCATTGGTGAAAACATTGGTGACCTGGGCGGCATCATGATTGCCTTCAAGGCATACATGATGAGCCTTGAAGGCAAAGAGCCACCGGTCATCGATGGGCGAACCGCCGCCGAGCGATTCTTCTTGTCATGGGGCCAAATCTGGCGAGGCAAGAGTCGCGAAGCTATCGCGATTCAGCGCTTAGCAACAGATCCGCACTCACCTTCAGAGTTCCGCTGCAACCAAATCGCCCGCAACTTCGACGAGTTCTATAAGGCTTTCGACGTGCAGCCGAGCGATGAGATGTGGCTTGACCCTGCCGAGCGCGTAAGCATCTGGTAAATCGCCAGCCACGAATTAGTTAGATGAAACTTTGGTTGCGCCTCATTTGGGCGCTGGCAACTTGGCGCTCGCGCGGCAGTGCAACCATGGCCGATGTGGGTGTTCGAAACTTTAGGGTTTGGCCAACAGACATCGACGTGTTCATGCACATGAACAACGGAATCTATTTCACGCTGCTTGACCTAGCTCGATTAGACCTTATGAAAAGGGCTCAGGTGTGGCAGCGCCTAAAACGCAAGGGTGTGCACCCTGTGGTTGTGCAAGAAACGATCACATTTCGCAAATCACTTTTGCTCTGGCAGCGTTTCACTATAGAAACAAAAATCATTGGCTGGGATTCGCAAGCGTTTTTTATTCAGCAACGCTATGTGGTTGCCGGTGAAATTTATGCCGAGGCATTAGTCAAGGTTCGATTCTTGCAATCACCACGTGGTGTGCCAACACCAGAAGAGATCAACGAGATGTTGGGCGGTTGGCCTGGTGCCAAACCTAAACTGCCTGGCTGGGTTTCAGAATGGAACAGCGCTGTAGCTTTGCCGAAAGGCAAAGAACCCGCCCCAAGCACTTGGCCTGGCAACTAGTTCATCGAAATACTCTCCGCTAGTTTTTGGCAAACAGGTTTGCGAACCCTGGCGTGGCATCGAGCGACGAATCCTTGGCGACAATCAATGCCTCAACCTGGTTGCTCTGGTTATGCGAGTTGTAGTTCGCTAAAAAACTCAGTGCCTGTTCGCCTGCGGCAAAAGCAGCCGTAGCCAAAACGTCAGCCGTGACGATGTCTTTAGCCACCACGCTGACCTGCAAAATCTCGTTGGCCCAAATGCCGCCACCGGCCTTCGGGTTCCAGATGTGATCACCGCGTTCTGCCGTGCCGCTTGTGGCCATTGCGCGAAAATCTGTGTCGTTCAAATCAATCACCGTCAGCACTCCGGCCTCGGGGCTGGCAATTGAGGCTGGTTTCGAAATGCCCATGCGCATTGGCAGGCCAGAGGCAATCTGGGGTGACAACAAAATGTCGCCACCTGCGTTAATTGCAAAGTCGAATACACCACCATCAATTAATTCGTTGGCAGCCTTTGCCGCAGCCCAAGTCTTGACTATGCCAGACGGGTCAAAAGTGTGTTCTCGTGTGAAGGCGTTAAACCAGCCATCGGTGAGTTGGTTGAAGTGCTCGCAGTCATCCCAGATTTCTGTGCAGACATCGGGGCAGAGCATTAGCGAGATTTCGCCGCGTGCCAATCTGCTCAAGGGTGAATCAGGTTTATAGAGACTGAATATTTCGTCAGCCTCGTGCAAGATTTTTTCAGCATTGTCGAGCAATGCATCGAGCTCTTTTGCGGCAATCGATGTTCTGCCAACAAAGGCGAACACCGTGCCCATGCAAAATACGGTGTGGCGAAACTCTTGTGGTGAAATGCTTTCGCCAACCGAGTCACTCATGCTGCGAGTCTAAAACTAGTTAACGCCAGCCGACTGCAGAGCCTGAATATATGCGTTCGTCGTATAGGTTGCGCCGCCGAGCTGCGAGGTGTCGAAATTCGAAGACTGCGCAGCAATTGCTAGGTCGTGAAGATACGGAAAAGCTGCCGAGCGACCGGCACTCGCCGAACCCTGCAACAGCACGATGTCTGTGATTTTGCCGCCGCTGCGAACAACCTTCACCTGAATCTGACCGAAACGATAGCTGATCAACTGGCCCGTTGTGCTGGTGGTGCTCGGTGGCGTCGTCTCAGTTGGCTTTGGTGTCGGGCTGGTTGTGGGTGACTTAGTTGGTTTTGGTGTCGGGCTGGTTGTGGGTGACTTAGTTGGCTTTGGTGTCTTGGTGCCAGTCGGGGTTGGTGTCGCTGTTGGCGTGCCGGTTGAGGTTGGCGTGCCGGTTGAGGTTGGGGCAACAATCGGCCCACCAGTGAATGCGCTTGCCGGTGCGCTCGCTGCGCCAACTTTATAGCCGGCTGCGATCGAAACGAGTCCTAAAACACCCACGATGGCTCTAGTTGAAGATCTCACCAGGCAAACTCCTCTGCGTGTATTTGAGCTAGCGGGGTGCCAGCTTTGTGAAGCGATTTCTCTACGGTGTGGGTCCAAGCTGCTGGGCCACAGATATAGACATCTGATTTTGCGATGTTAGGAATAAGGTCGGCGAGACGCTCATGGTCAGGTTTCTGATCGCCAGCGCCTGCAGGCAACCAAGACGCGTTGTGAGCACGCTTGCCGTCGAGCACGTGCAAGAAGAATCCACGGCGACGGGCAATCTCACGCAGCTCTTCAACCAACGGGGCATCATCAGCATTGCGAACGCGATAAACAATCGACACATCACCAGGGCGTGCTGCAATGTTCTCTGCAAGGGCGCGAATCGGTGGGGCACCAATTCCGGCGGCAATTAGAGTGACTTTTTCTTGGGTTCGACGATCTTCAGTGAAGACACCATATGGGCCTTCAAGAATCACGCGCGTGCCTGGTTTCACGGTTTGCAAAGCCTTGGTGTCATCACCACGGATTCCAACTGTGAAGCGGATTGATTTATCTGTTGGCGCTGCCGAAATCGAGAATGGGTGGGCACGCCACCATTTGTCTTTAGTTAGTACTCGCAAGATAAAGAACTGGCCAGACTTTGTTCCGATTTTGCCGAGACGTGAACCAGAAACATAAATCGAAGATGCGTCACTAGATTCAACATTCACCTTCTCGATGCGAAGGCCGTGCACAAAGCTATAGACAATCGGGTTCAAGAATCTGAACCAAACAATGTTGCCAGCAACGAAGAAATACGCGCCAACCCAGAATGCAGTCGCAACTGGCTTGCCATAAATATCTACACCGGTTGAGAATTCGTGAGGAATCGCAAAGAGAATCGAGGCATAGCCAAGCAGGTGCGCTAGATACCAGGCTTCGTAACTTAGCTTTTTGCGCGCGATTTTGATGCTGGTGACAACAACCAAAATCATGCAGGCGAAGGCGAGGGTGGCAGTCAAAATATCTGGAACGTTCAACACCATGTTGACAAGCTCTGCAATCACATTCTTTGAATCAAGAATTGCGTATGCCCACACCGATGCCAAGAAGTGGGCGATGATCAGGTAGAGCACCGGCTTGCCGAGTTTTTTGTGCACTGCGGTGGCCCGGTCGTGACCATAAAGTTTGTCGAGCCATGGCACACGAGCGATTAACATGGTCTGAATTAGCAGCAGGTCGGTTGCAACCAGAGCGGTCAACCGGTCAACGGCATCGACATAGCTATAAAGACCGTTGAAGCTGGCACCGCCGTCGAGCAAAAAGGTGACGGTCACGAAGACCACGCTAAAAATGGCGATGGCTTCGACGGCGTCTTGTTTGCGGGCGATCGAAAGCAATTTCTTGAGTCCTAGGCGCACCTTCGTGTTCGGTGTGACTAGCTGCAACTGATTGGTCATAACAGCCAGCCTGCCCGCTTTGTCTGGGTGCTTGCTGTGAGCCACCTGAATTTTCGGTTTGAATGAAAATAGCGCAAGCATGTTCGATTTGGCGCATAAAGTCGAGCGTGCGCAGTTAATCCCTGCGAAAATAGGCAATGCAAGTGTCAATGCTGCCACCCAACGCGTCGCTTGCAGAGAGTTTTCAATGCAAAGAACTGACCTCGACCAGGTTGCCCACGAGGCAGTCGCACTGGTTGAAAACTGGCTAACCTCGGCCGCAAAGGCCAAATCACGGTCGGCCGCCGAAAAGCGCCTAGCCAAAATCTTGCAAGATGCCAATGGTCTCGACTGGACCCTGCGTTTTGTTGACCGCGTGATTCGCCCGGTTGACCGCAAGGTGGCAGCCGCCGAACTCGCCGAGCTAGCCAAACATATGCCGCTAAGCCTGAAGCCCACCGACCGAATCATGATTCGTCTGGGCGGCTTATTTGCAAAACCGTTCAGTTTTATTGTCATTAGCGTTGCCAAAGCTAGGCTGCGTCAACTCGTTGGTCACCTGATTGCAGATGCCAGACCCAGGCCACTCACCAGACACATTAAAAAGGCCAAATCAGGCGGCATCAAACTGAACCTCAACCTGCTCGGCGAGGCAGTTCTTGGCGAGGTCGAGGCTATGCACCGATTCGATCAGACCATGGCTATGTTGAAGCGCCCAGATGTTGACTATGTCTCGGTTAAAGTTTCTGCGGTTGCAAGCCAGCTTTCGATGTGGGGTTTTGACTCAACAGTTGACCGTCTGGTAGAACGACTTTTGCCACTCTATGAATACGCCGCCAGCGCTGCCACGCCGAAGTTTATTAACTTGGATATGGAAGAGTATCGCGACCTTCGTCTAACCCTCGAGGTGTTCAAGCGTCTGCTATCGATGCCCAACCTTCGTGCCCTTGAAGCCGGCATCGTTTTGCAGGCTTATCTGCCAGATAGCTTTGAGGCACTTAAAGAGCTGACCGATTTTGCGGTTGCTCGAAAAGCTTCAGGCGGTGCAACTATCAAGGTGCGCATCGTCAAGGGCGCGAACCTGGCGATGGAACTTGTTGATGCAGAAATGCACGATTGGGCTGTTGCCACCTATGGCACCAAGGCTGAGAGCGACGCGAACTATAAGCGTCTGATTGAATTCGCTCTCAACGCACAGCACATCTATGCACTTCGCGTTGGCATCGCCGGCCACAATCTATTTGACCTAGCATTTGCACACAAACTTGCAGAGCGCAGAGGTGTTGGCCCGCATGTTGAATTTGAAATGCTCAAAGGCATGGCCGCTCATCTGAGTGGACAAGTCAAAGCATCCGTTGGCTCGCTATTGCTTTATACGCCAGTAGTCTCGCCACGCGAATTTCAAGTTGCGATCGCGTATCTAACCCGTCGTCTAGAAGAAAATGGCAGCCCAGAGAATTTCATGTCTGGGGTTTTTGACATTGCTCAAAATAAGTTTGTGTTTGATCGCGAACGCACCAGATTTAGGCATTCAATCGAGCTAATGCAGTCACTTTCTAGCAATCCAAATCGCAAGCAAGATCGCAATCGCGACCGCGAGATTATGCCTCTGGGCTCTCACGAGCGGTTCAAAAATGTTGCCGACACAGATCCGGCGCTGCCGGCCAACCGTGCCTGGGCTAACCGCATTTTTGCTGGTGCTCGTCAACTGCAACCCACTTTGCCAACCAATGCTGAACTTGTTGCCCGCATGGGGTTAGACCAGCACGGCATCGAAGCGCTAGTGATGCGATCACGCGAGTCGGCTGCCGGCTGGGCGGCAAATGCGAGCGCCCGAAAGCAGACCCTGCTAAACGTTGGTGCTGAGCTAGCCAGATCACGGGGCGCTCTCATCGAGGTTCTGATGGCTGAAGCCGGCAAAACTATGTCTGAGGCAGACGCCGAACTGAGCGAGGCAATCGATTTCGCAAACTTTTATGCGCAAAGCATCGACCAGATTGCGCAGTTAGAGGCGAGTGAAGGTTTGACCTTCACACCCCACAAACTTGTCGTGGTCACACCGCCATGGAATTTTCCGGTAGCAATTGCAGCCGGCGGCATTTTGGCCGCCTTGGCTGCAGGTGCAGCTGTGATCATCAAGCCAGCACCACAGGTGGTCAATTGTGGGCAGGCCATGGTCGAGGCACTTTGGCGAGCTGGCGTGCCGCGTGAACTTTTGAGCATTGTGTTTCTAAACGACGGCGAACTCGGTTTAGCTTTGGTTGGCCACCAAAATGTTGATGCCGTGATTCTGACCGGAGGTTTCGATACCGCCAGGCTGTTTAAGAGCCACCGACCTCGCATGCAACTCTCTGCCGAAACAAGCGGCAAAAACGCAATCGTAGTTAGCCCTTATGCCGATCTAGATCTAGCGGCAGGCGACCTCGCGAAAAGCGCCTTCGGTCATGCCGGGCAAAAATGTTCAGCCGCGAGCTTAGGAATACTTGTTGGTTCGGTTTATAAAAACAGGCAGTTCTTGAAACAACTTGTTGATGCGGCCAGCTCGATGAAAGTCGGTTGGGGTTATCAGGCAGATGCATCGGTTGGCCCAATCATCGAATCCCCTGGTGACAAACTTCGCAGTGCACTCACCCAACTCGAAAAGGGCGAGAAGTGGTTGTTAGAACCCAAGCAACTCGATTCGACCGGGCGCCTGTGGTCACCTGGCATCAAAATCGGTGTGCGTTCAGGCAGCTTTTTTCACATGAACGAAGCATTTGGCCCAGTGCTTGGCTTGATGCGAGCCAAGAATGTCAAGCATGCCTTGACATTGCAAAACGCCACTGATTACGGTCTAACCGCCGGCATGCACAGCCTCAATGCTGACGAAATCAAAACTTGGTTGCGGCAAATCGAAGCCGGAAACCTTTATGTTAACCGCGGCATCACCGGCGCAATAGTTGAACGCCAACCGTTCGGCGGGCTCAAGCGCTCAACAGTTGGGTTCGGCCTCAAGGCCGGCGGCGCAAACTATGTCTTGCAGTTCGGATCGTTTGGCAGAACCTCTCGCTTGCCCAGACAAAAGTCGATGCCTAGCCAAGACATCGTCAGCTTTGTCGAATCGCAGGCCGGTCGCATCGCCGGCAACGAACTTGAGTGGCTGACTGTTGCCGCCGGCAGTGACAAGTTTTGGCTCGATAATCTGTTTGCGCCGGCATCACTCGACGGTGGCGATCTCAAGGCCGAAGGCAATTATCACCGCTATTTGCCTGCAACAAATCTGCACGTGCGAGTCAGTGACGACGCGACGTTGGCGCCGATAGCTAGATACATTGTGGCTGCGAAGGCAACTGCAACGAATCCTAGGTTTTCGCTCAGCCCAGACTTTGTGCGACGCTCTGGGCTCAAGAACAGTGAACTCAAGAAGTTCTTTGCGGGCTTCGAGTTTGCAATTGAGTCTGAGGCGAACTTCAACCCCGCATCGCGACCATCGTCGAGACTGCTGTTGGTTGGTTCTCGCGAAAGCCACATTGTGCAGTTGATGGCTGACCCTGACCTTTTTGTTTTCGGTGGCGAGGTTCTGGCGAGTGGCCGTTTGACTCTGCTTGCGTTTTTGCGTGAACAATCTGTATCAATTACGCAACATCGCTTCGGTGCGGTGCAATCTGAGCTGGTTGGCATACTTCAAGCCCACTAGTCTGTTTCAATGAGCGCACCCCTGCTGACCAAAACTTTCAATGACTCGCATGGCGTCGAGATTACCTATTACGTGTGGCCAATAGCTAACCCGCGTGCTGTTGTGCAAATAGCCCACGGATTAGGTGATCACGCAAGACGTTATGACGAACTTGCAGAGGCCCTAAATCACGCAGGTTTCAGCGTCTATGCCGACGACCATCGAGGTCACGGTGTGACCGGCAAAAACCAGGTTGCCTCGGGGGCAACTAAGACCATGGGCAACCTTGGCAAGGGCGGCATCAAGGCTGCGTTCGAGCAAGTGCATGAGTTCACTAATTTGATCAAGTCAGATAATCCTGGGCTTAAAGTCATTTTGCTTGGTCACAGTTATGGGTCATTTATTGCCCAAAAATTGGCGAACCAATACAGCGACGAATATGCGGCGTTGGTTTTGAGCGGTTCGTCGTTGCTTCTGCCACACACTCTTGGTGCGGGCGGCTTCAATAAGCGCTGGCAGTCGCCATCGGCCACCGGTTATGAGTGGCTATCTCGCGATGCAAAAGTTGGCGCCGAGTTCGCCGCCGACGAGCTCACGTTTTTTGCTGCTGCAGCAAAAGTGCTTGGCGTAGCCAATGGGTTGCGATTGTTCTTTACTCCGTCGAGCAAGATGCGCAAAGATTTGCCGATTTATATTTTGGCCGGATCAGTTGACCCAATCGGCGGTCAGCGCGGCAACGAGGCTTTGGCAAATACCTATCGGCACAAAGTTGGCATCCATGATTTGACAATGGTGATTTATCACGAGGGTCGTCACGAAATGTTTAACGAAACCAACAAGCAAGAGGTAATAGCAGACCTGCTTGCTTGGTTGCGCGAACGCTTCGGTTAACCGCTAGCGATTAGTTAGCCACCAGGTCTTGGTCTTCAGGGTGGCGACGCAAATAAACAGGAATGTATGGGCAACTCGGCACGATTTGGTGTTGACCTTTTGAGCGAATGTCGTTCAAGGCTTCTTTCACCAGAAGAGCACCTAAGTTCTGCCCCTTGTATTCGTCACGAACACCTGTGTGCACAAGATCGAGCACACCATCGCCAGGCACATAGGTGAGCTCACCGATTTTTTTGTCGCCATCGAATAATTCGTATTCGAGAAGCGCTTCGTTGTGCACAACTTTAAAGTTCATGATGTTAATCTCTTTCTATGCCCGCAAAACAGAAAATCAATCAGGTTTTTAATGCAGATAACCTGCCTGTTTTGCAGTCTATTGCCGATGAGAGCGTGCAACTAATTTATGTTGACCCGCCTTTCAACACTGGGCGCACGCAGACTCGTGGCACCACAATCACCCGTCGCAATGAGTCGAGCAATCGTGTTGGCTTCAAAGGTGTGCGCTATGACATCATTCGTGAGACGGTGCTTAGCTATGACGACGAGTTCGCTGACTATTGGCAGTTTCTAGAGCCAAGACTTGAGGCCGCCTGGCGAATCCTTGCTCAATCTGGCACTTTGTATTTGCACCTCGACTATCGTGAGGCGCACTATGCCAAGGTTTTGCTCGATGCGCTGTTTGGGCGAGAGTGCTTTTTGAACGAAATCATTTGGGCCTATGACTATGGCGCTAAGTCAAAGTCGCGGTGGCCAGCTAAGCACGACACGATTTTGGTTTATGTCAAAGATCCAGCCAAATATTATTTTGACTCGAGCGCTGTCGACCGTGAACCCTATATGGCCCCAGGATTAGTGACTCGAGAAAAAGCTGAGCTCGGCAAACTGCCTACCGACGTTTGGTGGCACACCATCGTTTCACCAACTGGCAAAGAAAAGACGGGCTACCCGACTCAAAAGCCGCTCGGCATCTTGCGTCGAATCATTCAGGCTTCGTCGCGGCCCGGCGACACTGTGCTTGATTTCTTTGCCGGTTCTGGCACCACGGGGGCCGCAGCGTTCGAGTTAGAGCGCAATTTCATTTTGGTCGATAAGAACCCTGAAGCACTTGCTGTCATGCGCGAACGCTTTGCGGCGCTTAATGCTGACGTTGAGTTTTTGAATCTCTAGATACGAGCAACACGACGCTCACTGTTAGGGCTACGAGCATCGCGGCTATCGCCAACGCCATCTGATAGTTCTGCCCACCCGGTCGAGAAATAAGTTGATAGAGCAAAACCGTTAGCGTTGATTGATCGCCGAAGCTCAAGAGGCTGGCCGCGCCGAATTCACCTATCGACACGAGTGCCGCAAATGCGATTGCCGTTCTAACTGCTGCTGCAATTATTCGCAGATCAAGCTGAGCAAATATTTGCCAAGGCGTTGCACCTTCTGTTTGGGCTTGTGCGTGCACCGTGTCTTCGATGGTGATTAGCGCGGGGTAAACAATGCGCACAACCAGCGGCGTTGCCAAAAGCGATTGCACCAGCGGCACCACCAACCAGCTAGAGCGAATCGGCAACCAGCCATCACCAAAGGTGATGAGATAGCCGAGCGCCAACACAACCGACGAGACACCGATTGGCAACATAAAGATGCTGTCAATCATGGCGCCAAGCGGGTCACGCCGAGTGTTCTTCGCCACCCTTGCCCTTGTGCGGCTTGCCAATATGAAGGCAATTAGTAGACCCATTGGGGCGGCTATTGCAGTGGCAATTGCAAGATTGCGCAGACTATTGAGCGTTGCCTCAAGCACCGACAGGTCGAGCAGGTTTCGCGTGCCCAGCGAATTTAAAAGTGCGAAGTTCTCTAGCGAAACCTGGCCACCAACCATGAATGCTCTGGCTAAGAGCAAAACCATTGGCAGCGTAATCAATAGCCCGACCACTAACACCATTAGCAAAACGGCAGGCGAGTCTCTTCGATCGATTCTCGGGCTTGACCCCAGTTCGGTTCCGGCCAGATTCAGGCTCGCGTCGTTTTGCGAGCGTGATGCCAAGAAGGTAAGCGCGCACAGCACAATCTGCACAAGCGATAGTGCTGCCGCGCGAGGCATGTCTAAATGTTGCAGTGCTGCGTTGCCAATCTCGGTCTCAATGGTGTTCACATTGCCGCCCGCTAAGGCAAGCACGATGCCATAGCTTGAAAAGCAATAGAGCATCGTGATGGCGCCTGACGATAATAACGAGGCACGAAGTTGGGGCAGGCTGATTGACCAAATTATGCGCAATCGCCCAGCACCGCTAATCGAGCCAGCTTCTTCACTCGAATGATCGATGGTTTGCCATTGCGAACCTACCGAGCGCACCACCAACGAATAGTTGCTGAACACGTTTGCTGCGATGATTGCTGCCATCGGGTTGATGCCGCCTACGGTGTTGCCGAGCAAGGCAAACATCATGGCCGTCACAATGCTCGGCAACATGAACGGCACCGTTATTAGCGAGCGAATCAGGGCTGCACCTTTGAAACTTCTTCGATAAAGCACATATGCCCCGGGCACACCGAGCACTAAGCAAAGAACTGTAGAGACAATGGCCTGAAAAATCGTGAACGAAATAATCGGCCAAAAGCCAGGCGCTAAAGCACGCACGAGACCGGCAATGCCTTCTTCGGCACCAACTAGCAGCACGCGAAGCATTGGCAGATAAAAAAGCACGCCGACAAAAATCAGAGGCATTGAAATCAGCGCAATTGGATTTCTAGAAAAACGCGCTCTCATCGGCCGGCCGGATTGCTTGCTTGCATGGGTGGATTTTCTAGTTGCCGTCAAAAGTGAAGTTGTAATAGGTGAGCCACTTCTGACGAAGTTTGCTCACATTAAGCTCGCCACCGAGCAACGTTGTGGCCTTGGGTGCAAATCTTTGCCAAGCCGCAGGTAGTGCGACTGTGCTATCAATTGGGTAGACATACATTGCACTTGGCAGTTCGGTTTGAAATTTGTGGGTCAAGAAGAATTTCTCTAGGGCAAGGGCACCCGGCTTGTTTGAGGCGCCATTCAAGACACCAAAGTATTCGGTTTGGCGATAGCAACCATCTAGCAAGGCCCTTGTGCGAGTTGTTCCATCAGTGGCAATTTCATCGGCCGGCGATGACGAATAACTTAAGACAATCGGGTAGTTGCCTTGGCCAGACGAGCCAGAAAAATCTGTGTAATAGGCTTCTTCCCATCCGGCATCAACTTTGACGTCGTTATTGCGCAGCGATAGCCACCAAGCTGAAGCGCCAGGAATCACCTGACCCGGCTTATCTTTGAAGCCACCATAGGTTGCTGCTAAAAAAGCCAAACCGGTTGACGATGTGTTGGGGTTTTCGATCACGGTCAATCCGCGATAAGCAGGCTTCACAACATCGCGCCAACTGGTCGGTGCAGCAATGCCGTGGCTTGCAAACCATTTGACGTCGTAGTTCAAGCAAACATCTGCGAAATCAATCGGCACAAAGGCACCGTCAACAATTTGGTTGTCGGTGGCCACACTCGCAAAGGTGTTATCGATGCCATAGACAGCATCGCCGATCGGGTCAGTCTTGGTGAGCACCAGTTTGTTGGTTAGGGCACCGACGTCGCCAGCACGAATGATGTGCAACTTGTATCCACTCGATTTTTCAAAATCGGCGATCAGGGTCTTGCTCATCACGAACGAGTCGTGAGCAACAAGTGTGACGTTTTTCGCGCTGCCGCTCGCACAGGCGCTCAGCGATGCCGCAGTTAGCGCCAACAGCAAGATCGACAAAAGGGTTCGCTTCATTTCTGCCTTCCTACGCTGGCATGACCCAGTTCAGGTTTGACGGTTAAGAACTGCAGTTCTACTCTCAGCTCAGTGCTCTGAACTCCCGTGTGGTTAAAGACTATGGCCTCGAACCGCCAATTAGCGACTCGAGGCCATCATCTTTGGCGCTATTGCTGCGCCACTAAATTGCGTTTAGTGCATTGAGGCAGCGGCCTGTTCGGCGCGCTCTTGAACACCCGACTTGTTGCGAAGGGCAACCTCTTTGATAAAGAACGAAAGCACGAAGGCAACAATCACAACCGCGAAAGCAGAGATAAACACACCAGATGCTGACTCTGCGAAAGCCTGCTTAATCGGGTTCGCTAGCTCTGGGCTCGCGGTTTTCAAGAACGACGAGTCGGTTGTGATGGCAGCTCCGATTGCGGCAGGATCTTTGAAAACCGAATTGCGCGGATCATTCAACAGAGCAGGGTTCGCTTTGATTGCGGCCACGATTGCTCGACCCATCTGCGGACCCTTGTCGGCCAAGTTGTTAAACAAGATCGACAAGAACACTGCGACACCTAGGGTTCCACCCATTTGTCTAAAGAATGTGGCCGATGATGTTGCAACACCGATGTCACGAGCTTCAACAGAGTTCTGCGAAGCGATCGTTAGTGTCTGCATCAAACCACCGAGACCTAGACCCATGATGACCATGCCGATCGACATTTGCCAGATCTGCCATTCATAAGTCAGGGTCGATAGATAGACATAAGAGATGGTCATCAACGCAGTGCCACCAACCATGAACACCTTGTATCGACCGGTCCTCGAAGTGATCTGTCCAGAAACGATAGACGACACCATCAAACCAAGCACCATCGGAATCATCAGGTAACCAGAGTCTGTTGGGCTCGCGCCATAAACAATCTGCAGCACCAACGGAATAGACATCATTCCACCGAACATGCCAATACCAACCAAGACACCAAGGATTGTGGTCATCGTGAAAGTCTTTGACTTAAACAAAGACATCGGCAAAAGTGCATCGTGCTTCATGATGTTTTCAACGATGATGAACGCCGTGATGCCGACTGCGCCAAGCACATAGCAAAGCACCGAGTTCTGCGAAGTCCAACCCCACTCGCGACCCTGTTCGGCAACGAGCAAGACCGGCACGACACCGACGATGATTGTGAGCACACCCCACCAGTCGATGCGACCGGTCTTGTGTGCGGTGTGTGGAATGTGCAAGAACGAAACCACAAGTGCAAGTGCAGCCGCGCCAATAGGAATGTTGATCAAGAACACCCAACGCCAGCCGGTGATGCCCGCGAAGGTATCCATGCCTGCAAAAAGACCACCGATTAGTGGGCCAAGCACGCTCGAGGTGCCGAACACGGCCAAGAACATTCCCTGGTATTTTGCGCGATCTTTAGGCGGCACGATGTCGGCCAAGATGGTCAACGCAAGTGCAAACAAACCACCCGCACCAACACCCTGAATCGCTCTAAACGCGGCGAGTTCATACATGCTCTGCGCGAAACCACAGGTGATCGAACCGAAGATGAAAATCGAGATGGCTGTTATGAACAGCTGGCGACGACCGAAGATGTCACCGAGCTTGCCATAGATAGGTGTGGCGATTGTTGAAGTGATCAGATAGGCGGTGGTTACCCAAGCCTGTGCTGAGAGTCCGTGTAGGTCGTCGGCGATGGTGCGCATCGCTGTTCCCACAACGCTCTGGTCGAGTGCCGACAAGAACATGCCCGACATCAAACCGAACAATACGAACATGATTTGGCGATGTGTCATCACACCTGTTTTTGCTGATTCTGCTGCTGCTGCCTTGCGGTCTGCACGCGCCACTTGGGCCTCTATTCTTTGCTCAAAGTTAGACTGACTGAATGCCAAGTCTTGTGTTTCTGCGCCTATCGCGCTCTAGAGCCTTAAGACTCTTCTTGGTTTCTATTTTATTACCCTCGGTAAGCATTTTTGGGGTTTCGCTAAGTTCTGCACAGGCTACGACAAATACCAAGAGCGAAGTTGCCGTCATAAAGCCACATCAACTAAAGCCCCAATCAATCTTCAGCGCTATGAACCTATCGACAAATAAGGCCGATTCAACGTGGGTCGTAGTAAACAAGCGACGACCATTAGTGCCGATTAACTATGTGCCAAAAGATTTGGTTTTGCCGAAACTAGTGGCAGGCAACACCAATCCGCACGGCATGCGCCTGCGCCAAGATGCAGCCGAAGCGCTCACCAAAATGGCGGTCACCATGAAGAGCGCAAAAGCCGGCCTTTTAGTGCTGCAAAGCGGATATCGAAGCTACGCAACTCAGGTGTACGTTCACGACCATATGGTTTCAAAATTCGGGCTGTCTAAAGGCGAGTCTTATGCCGCACGGCCTGGCTATAGCGAACACCAGACAGGTCTTGCGGGTGACTTAGCAGCCGTCGGCCAAGGATGCATCGCACTGACTTGTTTTGCCAACACCAAAGCCGCAATCTGGCTAGCCGCAAACAGTTGGCAGTTCGGCTTCATTCTGCGTTACCCACGATTCAGTCACCCAGTAACCGGATACGACTACGAGCCATGGCATTTCAGATTTGTTGGGGTGCACCTGGCAACCAAAATGCACTTTAGCGGCGTGAACACCCTCGAGCAAGAATTCGGCTTGCCACACGCACCGAGCTATTGATCTGATCGGACTATTAATCAGCCAAAACCGAATCGACCAGCGCCTTCGCCTCAACCTGAACTGCCTTTAGGTGATCAGCGCCCAAAAACGATTCGCCATAAATCTTGTAGACGTTTTCGGTGCCAGACGGCCGAGCTGCAAACCAAGCGTTCTTGGTGACAACCTTTAGGCCACCAAGTGCGGCGCCATTGCCAGGCGCATGGGTCAGCACCTCGTCGATCTTTTCGCCGGCCAACTCACGAGCAGTCACGGCGCTCGCGGCGATTTTGCCAAGTCGGGTTTTTTGCTCGACGCTAGCCGCCGCGTCTATGCGCTCATAAACGCTCGCGCCAAATTCTTCGGCGAGCTTGGCATAGCGCTGCGATGGGGTAAGCCCGGTCACCGCAGTGATTTCGCTCGCCAACAGCGCGAGAATCAGGCCATCCTTGTCGGTTGAAAAAGGCGTGCCATCGAATCTCAAGAAACTAGCACCAGCGCTCTCTTCACCGCCAAAAGCGATGTCACCCGAAATCAGTCCAGGCACAAACCACTTGAAACCAACCGGCACCTCAACGAGCGATCGGCCGAGTGAGCCGACCACATGGTTGATCATCGACGACGAAACCATGGTCTTGCCAACGCCCGCCGAGCTAGGCCAATAATCGCGATTGCGATATAGATAATCGATGCTCACTGCCAAAAAGTGATTCGGATTCATGAGCCCCGCATCGCGCGTCACAATGCCGTGACGATCTGCATCGGCATCATTGCCAGTCGAAATGTCAAAATTCGCTCTGCCTGCAATCAGCGAGGCCATGGCGTGTGGGCTTGAGCAATCCATGCGAATTTTTTCATCCCAGTCGAGAGTCATAAAACCAAATTGAAAATCAACAAGTGGATTCACGACCGTTAAATCAAGCCCATATCGCTCACCGATTTCGCCCCAATAATTAACTGCAGCACCACCCATCGGGTCGGCGCCGATTCTTACACCTGCAGCTTTGATTGCATCTAGGTTCACCACATCGGGCAGTTGCGAAATGTAGTTCTCTTTGAAATCAAAACTGTGCGCATTCGGCTTTGCACGTTTAACCGCGCGCCAGCCCTCGGCCATAATTTGATTTGCGCGAGCGGCAATTTGGTTAGTTGCATCGCTATCTGCCGGGCCGCCGTGGGTTGCGTTGTATTTGAAACCACCATCGGCAGGCGGGTTGTGGCTCGGGGTAATCACGAGGCCATCGGCCAGGTCTGTTGCATCTAGCGCCTTGCCGGCGTTGTGATTCAGAATCGCAAGCGAAAGCGCTGGTGTGGGTGTGAAGCCACCGGCAGAATCAACAAGGGCAATAACGCCATTGCCGGCCAACACCTCTAGAGCAGTTAGTTCGGCAGGGCCAGAAAGAGCGTGGGTATCTTTGCCCACATAGATTGGTCCGCCGATATTGGCTGCCAATCGGTATTCGCAGATAGCTTGAGTGATAGCAGCAATGTGACCCTCGTTAAACGAACCGTCGAAAGCATTGCCGCGATGGCCACTAGTGCCAAAAACCACGCGCTGCTCGGCGAGCGTCACATCGGGGGTGATTTCTTGATATGCGGCGAGCAATGCGTTGATGTCGACCAAGTCATTTGCCTGTGCTCTCAGGCCAGCTCTATTGTTCATTAACCCAGTTTGGCAGTTAACCTTTATAGATGGCAGATGCAAAGAACAACAGCAAAAACACCTATGCCTTTCTTGGCCCGGTAGGCACCTTTACTGAGCTCGCTTTGGCTCAGGTTAAAGACGCTCGTGGTGCTGCACACCTGCCAGTTGCAACCGTGGGCGAAGCAATCGACGCCGTATTGACCGGCACCGCCAAGCGCGCAATAGTTCCGGTCGAAAACTCAATCGAAGGCGGCGTCTCGGCAACCTTAGACGCGCTTGCCAACTCAACCGCCGAACTGCGCATCTATGGCGAATACCTGGTCGACGTGAACTTCAACCTAGTTGCGCGACCTGGCACAAAGCTGGCCGACATTCGCACCATAGCCACCCACCCAACCGCGTGGGCTCAGTGCCGAGCTTGGGTAGCTAACAATTTGCCGACCGCCGCCCACCTGCCATCAACCTCGACCGCTGCCGCAGCGGCAAGTTTGTTAGAGATTGATCACCTTGGCCAAGCCGATGCAGCCATCGCCGCCAAAAGCATCACAGATCACTACAAACTGAGCGTGCTCGCCAAAAACATCGGTGACAACAAGAACGCACAAACCAGGTTTATCGAAATTGGTTTGCCAGCCAAGCCAACTAAATCGAGTGGTCGAGACAAGACCTCTGTGATTGTTGAATTGCCCACCGATCGCCCGGGTGCTCTGCTTGAGATGCTTGAACAGTTCGCGGCCCGAGGCGTCAACCTTTCACGCATCGAATCGAGACCGGTTGGTGACCGCCTCGGTCGATACCGATTCAACATCGACGTGCAGGGTCACATCGATGACGACGCAGTTGCCGAAGCTCTGATGGGTCTGCACCGGTTCAGCCCGAATATTGTTTTCTTGGGTTCATACCCTCGGGCTGATAGGCAAAAATCCGAGCATGAAGGCAACAATTCAAACAGCGAATTTCATAACGCCGAAAAATGGTTGAAGGCGCTGCGTTCGGGCAAATAGCCCAGAGCAACTAGATTCGCGCGGGTATTCTTAGAAGCGTGATTGATGCCAACCTGTTGCGCGAAAACCCTGAGGTTATTAGGGCTTCGCAGCGCGCCCGCCAAGCCGACGAAGCTTTAGTCGACCAAGCCGCCACAGCCGATGCCAACTGGCGCAAAGCGATTAGCGAATTCGAAAAACTGCGCGCCGAACAAAATGCGTCGAGCAAACTTGTGGCCGCCGCGCCAAAAGAAGAGAAGGCAGCGTTGGTTGCCGCAGCGCAAGATTTGGCTGCCCGAGTTAAAGCCGCTGATGCTGCAACCACAGAAGCCGCCGCAGCCCTCGACGAAGCATTGCGCAAAATCGACAACGTCGTGATTACAGATGTTCCTGCTGGCGGCGAAGAAGACTTTGTTGTTCTAAGCGAAGTTGGCAGCATGCCAACTTTCGATTTCGAACCGCGCGATCACGTTGCGCTGGGCGACCTGCTAGATATCATCGACCTCGAGCGCGGCGTAAAAATTAGTGGCTCGAGATTTTATTTTCTAAAAGGATGGGGTGCTCGCCTCGAACTTGCCCTGATGAACATGGCGCTCGATCAGGCCGCCGCAGCTGGCTTCACAGCGCTGATTACCCCGACGCTGGTTCGCCCAGAGGTCATGGCCGGCACCGGATTCTTGGGCCAGCACGCCGACGAAATCTATTACCTGCCGGCCGATGACCTTTATCTAACCGGCACCAGTGAGGTCGCCCTTGCCGGTTATCACCGCGACGAAATAATCGATCTCACCGATGAACCGCTGCGCTATGCGGGTTGGTCAACCTGTTATCGACGCGAAGCTGGCAGTGCTGGCAAAGATACTCGCGGCATTCTGCGCGTGCACCAGTTCAACAAACTCGAAATGTTTAGCTATGTCTTGCCAGAGCAAGCCGAGGCAGAGCACGCAAGATTGCGCGACTATCAAGAGCAGATGCTGCAAAAATGCGAACTGCCTTACCGCGTTATCGATGTTGCAGCTGGCGACCTGGGATCCTCTGCTGCCCGCAAATACGACATCGAAGCTTGGGTGCCAACGCAGGGCGCTTATCGAGAACTCACATCGACATCAAACTGCACCAGCTATCAAGCACGTCGACTCAACATTCGTTATCGCAAAGAAGACGGCAAGACCGCGCCGGTTGCAACATTGAACGGCACACTCGCCACCACTCGCTGGTTGGTTGCTATTCTCGAAAACCATCAGCAGGCCGATGGCAGTGTGCGAATTCCGAAGGCACTGCAACCATATCTAGGCGGCATCGAAGTCATCGAACCGAAGCCGGCAAAAAAATAAAGTGACCAACGAATCACCTTGGCTGATTGCCATCGACATCGACGGCACACTCGTGCACGACGACGGCTATCTCTCGCCAAAAAACATTGAGCAGGTTAAGCGTGTGCGCGAACTTGGCCATCACGTATTGGTTTCGACAGGGCGTTCGGCCGCGAACGCAATCCCAGTTATTCACGATGTCGGTATCGAATCGGGTATGGCTATTTGCTCGAACGGTGCCGTAACAATCGAAGTCGACCCAACGGTGCCAGCCGGTTTTCACGCTCGCGAAGTAATTAGTTTTGACCCGCGCGAAGTGCTCACAAAATTGATTGCCAATTTGCCAGAGGCTCATTTCGCTGTTGAAGACATCGACGGCAGTTATCGCTTTCACAAACCTTTTCCTACATATGCTTTAGGTGAACAAAACTTTGAGACGCCGCTCGATCAACTCATGGATGCCCCGGTGAGTCGAGTGGTCGTGCTTTCACCTGAACACGACGCCAACGAGTTCGTGCAAATGATCAGCGAAATTGGTCTGCATTCGGTCAGTTATGCGATTGGTTACACCGCCTGGCTAGATATTTCGCCAGAAGGCGTCAGTAAGGCCAGCGCTCTCGAAGAGCAGCGCAAGCGCCTTGGCGTGCCGCGCGATCAGGTAATCGCCATTGGCGATGGCCGCAACGACATCAGCATGTTCGAGTGGGCAAATGCTGGTGGTGGGCTGTCTTTCGCCATGGGTCAGGGCCCAGATGAGGTCAAAGCCGCCGCCAGCGCGGTCACCGCCAGCGTTGAGGCAGACGGAGTTGCCAGCGTTCTTTCAGGCTTTGAAGGCATACTCTTCACAAGAGGCTAGCCAAAGGTAAGATTGTTCTCGGAGGTCTGTCCGAGCGGCCGATGGAGCTGGTCTTGAAAACCAGTGAACAGAAATGTTCCGTGGGTTCGAATCCCACGGCCTCCGCCAGTTTTAGAAAGGTGCCAAATTGAGCCAAGAGCCAAAAGCACCAAAGCAAGCCGCAGCAGCGAGGCACTCGAATCAGAGTGATACCTCGCTTGCTGGTCGGTTTTTTGCAGCACTCGGCAAAATCGTTGCGGTGCTGGTCATCTCATCGCTAACCGTCGTTGCACTATCTGCCTGGCAGTTGCAGTCAGAACTCGACAGGCACAAAATCCACTTGCCAGTTGGTGCAAGTCAAACCCCGCCGAACATCAACGGCCCTATCAACTTGCTGCTCGTCGGTTCAGACACACGCTCTGGCCAAGGCATGACCGTGTTTGGCAATTCTGGCGGCAACCTCGCCGACGTGATTATCTTGTTGCACATAGCGGCAGACCGTCAGAGTGCAGTGGCACTTAGTTTTCCGCGCGACCTTCTAGTGCCATGGCCGCACTGCCCGAGCACGACCGGTGGCCCAGGATACCTGCCACAAACGCTCGGTCAGATTAACGCAACAATCTCTAACGGCGGCCCAGGTTGCACGCTGCTAACCGTTGAGCAGCTAACCGGCCTCAGCATTCCTTATCTTGCGATGATCGACTTCAAGGGCGTCATCGAATTGTCTAACGTTGTTGGTGGCGTCAACGTGTGTGTTGCTAAAGACATCAACGACCCTTATACAAACACCTATCTAAAGGCAGGCGCGCACACTTTGCAGGGCTTGCAGGCACTGCAGTTCTTGCGCACACGCCACGGTGTTGGCGACGGCAGTGACCTAACTCGCATTTCAAACCAGCAGGTATTTTTAACGTCGCTAGTTCGAAAGATCAAGAGCAAAGATGTGCTTTCGAACCCGGTCACACTTTATGGTTTGGCTGCAGCGGCTTCGCGCAATATGGTGCTGAGCGACACCTTGGCCGACAACGGCACCTTGGTTGCAATCGCCATGGGCCTCAAAGCCATCCCGATGAAAAACATCACGTTCTTGCAGTTGCCTTCGGTTGCGGGTTTGCCAGCGCCTTATGCCGGCCGCGTCAAACCAGATGCAGAAAAAGCTCAGGTGCTATTCGATCTGATCAAGGCCGATAAGCCTTTGGTGTTGTCAAAGGCAAACACCGGTTATGGCGGTGCGGTTGTGGTCACGCCAACACCAACGCCATCAACAAGCGGCAAGCCAAGCCCAAAGCCAAGCGCCTCGGCAAGTGCAACGGCAACACCAAAGCCAAGCCCAAGCATCAGCACATTGCCTGATTGGGCAGAAGGCACAAACGCCGCAACCACCACCTGCTCTAAGGGCAACTAGCTGCTTGTTAGGCTGAATCCATGCCAGATTATATCTCGGCGTTGGATTTGTTCACTATCGGAATCGGACCCTCAAGTTCGCACACGGTAGGTCCAATGAGAGCAGCGTTGCTCTTTGCGCAGGCTCTCGACGCCAACGCGTCTTTGCCACAGGTCGATCGACTTCAAATTGAACTTTATGGTTCGCTTGGGGCAACCGGCCCCGGTCACGGCACATCAAATGCGATTTTGGCTGGCCTCGAAGGCTTAGCACCAGAAACCTGTGATCCAGAATCTGTTGGCACCGCTTGGCAACGCACGGTTGAATCCAAGACCTATCGTCTGCTCGGCCGCAGCATCAGATTCGATTTGGCTGATTTCAAATTCTTAGGGCGACAAACTTTGCCTCGCCACTCGAATGCACTCAAATTTGCTGCCTTCTCAGTTGATGGCGATGAACTTCTGACACAGACCTTCTATTCAGTTGGCGGTGGCTTCGTCGAAGCCGAGCACTCGATCGAAAAACCGTTGCGGGCACCAGTGCCTTTCGCATTCGATTCGGCAGTTGAATTGCTCGAGCACGCGACTAAGCAAAACACGAAGATTGCCGACATCGCGTGGCAAAACGAGATAGCGCTGCACGGCGACCAAGAGTTTGTTGCTGAGCGACTCAAAGCCATTTGGGCGGCAATGTCATCTTGCATCAATGCGGGTCTTTCAACTCGTGGCACACTGCCTGGCTATTTGCAGGTGCCGAGGCGCGCGGCAGATATGGCAGCAGCACTCTCAGCGCAATCGCTTCAAGAGAAATCTGAACTCTCGAATCAATGGCTTCAGGCTTATGCCTTTGCAGTGAACGAACAAAACGCAGCCGGCGCGCGCGTGGTCACGGCACCGACCAACGGTGCTGCCGGAATCATTCCCGCAGTTGCGTTTTATGCAAGGCAGTTTCGTGGCGTTGGCGATGCAAAAATCGCCAAGGATTTCTTGCTAACCGCTGCCGCAATTGGCTCACTATATAAACGCAACGCGTCTATAAGTGGGGCAGAAGCTGGCTGTCAGGGCGAGGTCGGCTCAGCTTGTTCAATGGCGGCCGGTGCGTTGGCTGCAGTGCTCGGTGGCACACCTGCGCAAATCGAAAACGCAGCTGAGATCGCGATGGAACATAATCTGGGCCTAACCTGCGACCCGGTTGGTGGCTTCGTGCAGATGCCGTGCATCGAACGTAATGCAATCGCGGCCGGCACAGCACTCTCGGCGGTGAGGTTGGCTTTGCTCGGCGACGGCAGTCATAAAATCTCGCTCGACACAGTCATCGAGACGATGCGTCAAACTGGCATCGACATGTCATCGAAATATAAAGAGACCTCGCTTGGCGGGCTCGCGGTAAACGTTGTTGAGTGCTAGCTAGTTTGTAACTTGTGCGCTCGCAGCACTTTGAGCGCTCGCGTCAACGAATCCCGGCTTTTTTGAGGTAACCGCAAAGACCAGTGTTGCGCCAATATCGGCTGCCACAAGTTTGTGAGTGCGTGCGGTTTCACCTGTGATTGCGACACCGTCTCTAAGCCACTGATAACTTTGCTTCGAGCCTGAATCCCAACCCGAGGCAATGCCACTTAGAGTGCGACCAACTTTGGTTAGGCCGCTAATCGAAACAGCAGGCACCTTGGTTTGGTTCGCTGCCACAACTGCAATTTGGTCGGTCAACGTTGTTACAGGGTTGAATCCTGTTCGAATGAAGGTGGCACGCAATGCAAGTTTGTGAGTTACGTCGTCAGCTTTGATTGAATAGTTGACCCTGGTAGCACCTTGAATTGCCGTGTTGTCGCGCAGCCACTGCCAAGAAACTTTCGTGCCGGCAGCTATGGTGCCAGTTGCCGAAAGGGTCTGTGCCATCACGCCACTGCCGTTGATTGTGATCACTGGCGCTGTCATCGTGCCAGCTTGAATGGTCTTTGAATTGCTGGTGCTGATAGCAGTCTTGAAGCCAGTCTGCAAAACCGTTGTGCGAACAGTGATTGCCTTCTGAAAATCGACGACAGTTGGCGAATAGGTGGTGGCTGTTGCCCCAGCAATAGCGCGGCCTGCGCGAAGCCATTGGTAGCTCACTTGAGTGTCACCGGCAGTTATCGGCGTTGCTGACAGCAGACCGTTCACGACGGCGTCGCCACTAATTGCTGCGGCCGGTGCTGCAACCGCCGGTGAAATAACCGATGCATTCGATGTGGTTTCGGCCGAAGTGAATCCTGGCTTGGTTTGGCTTAGTCGAACTGAAATTGAATGGTTTAAATCAGTTGCGCCTAATTGATAGGTCGAAGCCTGCGCCCCTGTGATTGCCTGACCATCTCGCAACCATTGAAACGCTGAAGTCGCGCTGTAATCGTAGGTTGATGCGGTGGCGTTCAAAATCTGACCGACTCGCGGCACTCCAGCCACAGCGACAGCCGCGGCGACGGGTGGTTGGGTCAACAAAAACGAAGTCAGCGAAGTTGTGCGCTGATCAAAGAAAGTGTCTAACCAGTTTTGCCAAGAAATAACGCCAGGCAGATAAACAAATGTGGGACGATTCTCGTGTGCGACATAGGCGTCGTTAATCACAGCTGTGATTTGGTTTTTCTCGGTGACCATGTCGAGTCTAGAAACCGTGTTTTTGGCGGCGACCTCGGCTTGAATTAAAAGTGCCTTGCAAGGGTCGTAGGCAACACATTTGCGCAACATCACAGAGCGCGAGTTGCCCCAGTTTCTAAACGCAGGCCCTTGGCCCAACCAGTCCAACTGTGCACTCGGGTCCATCGGAAAAGTGCCGTCTTCACCCCAAGGAATCAGACTGAGTTTTGAATTGTTGTCAAACACAATGAAGTAGTTGTTTTGCACTACGTCGGTATAGCCATCCCAGTTGCTTGTGAAAATATCTGTGGCCATCAGATTTATAACTTCGGTCATGTTAGCGACCTTGTTTACGGCCGTCCACCAATCAGCGCCATCAAGATTAGACACGGCCACAGCTGCGTTTAAATCGGTGCGATCTGCATCGCCATAGTTGGTGTCATAGCAGCCACTTTGCCAAGGGGTTAAATCAGCGCCATAGCAATTCGAGCTATAGAGGTGCTTAGGTGTTGTCCACCGCTTAAGCATTTGCGAGTCGACTGACTCGATGTTCATATAAAGGCCAAAGTCTTGGCCGTTTAGCGTGACCCAAGAATATGTTGTGCGTGGCGCGATGACACCCATGGCTCGATAAATGCGATAGGTCATGTCTTCGTGCACATACGAAGGATCTTGAACCATGCTGTTCAAAGTCATTCGGGTTAGGCCCATAAATTTCTGCCCTGGCACGAACTGATCAAACTTGAGTTTGAGCGGGGCCTTGCCATATAGGTTGGTACGAGTGGCTTGCCCCTTGATGCGCACACCGATGTCGGCGAAACTTGTCACAACACCATCGGCGGTGGTGATTGTGACTGCGGCATGTTGATAAACGACCGTGCCTGGGTTGTTGTTGAGTTCATTGAACGACGCATCTGGCAAGGTCAGCTTCACATTAGACACGGCAAGCGGGTTATAAAAGGCAGCGGCCTTATCTAAGCCCTCGTTATAGGCCGTACTTGAAATGCCTGACACGGGTTGATCGGCAAGAGCCGGTTGAGCGCTTGCCACAAGCGTCAAGCCCGAAATCAAGAGGCCGATAATTTTCGCACCCATGCCTAGTTTCAACGAGCGAGTTCCTTGCTGTTTGGGGTTCATGCGCTGCCAGTTGGCAACGGCTTTAGCCTATTCGCTATGAAGGTTAGGCGCGCTTAGAGCTTGATGACTTAGCGGTTGAGATTTTGTTAAGGTTGGCCACAGACCCGCGTTTGATTAGTTCTGCGTCGAGAACTATTTTCTTGGGATTGTTTTTGCCCTCGATGGCTTCGACCAATTCGTCGACTGCCAGACGACCGAGTTCTTCAACAGGTCGACCGATTACGGTGATACCCGGCACCATGGCAGCCGCCCAGGGGCTGTCGTCAAAGCTGATTACCGAAAGGTCTTGGCCGATGCGCATGCCTCTTGTGCCTGCAACTTTGAGCACGGCCAGAAGCATGTCGTTGTTAGAAGTAAAAATAATTGTAGGCGGCACTTTTGCATCGAGCAGTGATTCGACTGCCGAATGTGCGGCGGTTTCGGTATCTTCGCAATAGACCCAAGCGACTTGGCTAGCCCTAAGTTTCGCGTCGGCGACGCCACTTGCGAAACCATCTGCACGCTCTTGAACCGAGCTGATCGGAATAAGTGGGCGTTCATCAGTGAACCCCTTAATGCCTGGCACGGCAATCAAGAAGCCCAATTGCCGATGGCCGCTTTCGATCGCATAGACGGTCGCTTCTTCAGCTGCGACTAGGTCGCCAGTGGTGATAGTTGTATAGCGAACACCATCGAGTCTTCGGTCAATAACCACTACCGGCTTGCCGCCGACTTGCTTTGGTGCAAGGTGGTCGTGAACAACTGCGCTTGACGGCACAACAATTAGGCCGTCGACCTGATTGCCAAGAAGCGTTTTAACAGCTTGTCGTTCAACAGTGATGTTTTCGTCGGTGTGCGAAATCAGAACCTGATAGCCAAAGGATTTGGCTTGATCGATAATCGCTTTTGTTGCGCGATCGAAAAAGGCGTTTGTGAAATCGCTGATAACGACGAGACCGATGGTCTTGGTTTTGCCAGAACGCATGGCTGCGGCTATAGCGTTTGGCTTATAGCCAATCTCTTGCGCAACCTTGCGAATGTGAGCGACTGTTTCGGCATTGATACGCCCATATCCGGCAAGCGCTCGAGACACAGTTGCGCGCGAAACGCCAGCGGCACTAGCCACGTCGTTGATCGTCACGCTTCGGTTGCTTGCCATCAGCCCGTGCCACTCATCCTTGCTATTTGGTTGTTGCTTCGTTGCCAGTCGCCAACTGGCGACCAGCAGGTCTATTCGTGATGAAACTGTAACCTCGAAAAGTTGCAGGTTATTTTCATTACCTGCCATGATAGTATCAAGATTTGCGAGACCGTTCTCGCATTTCTCGCAAAAATCTAACAAGGAGAACATATGAACAAGCGCTTTATCAAGGTTGGTGTAGCAGCTGTTGCAGTTGCAGCGCTAGCACTGACAGCAACCGGTTGCTCAAACAGCAACAAGACTCTAAGCATCGCTTTTGTTATGGGTGCCGAGTCAGATCCATTCTTCCAGGCAATGAAGGTCGGCGCAGAGGCAGAAGCTAAGGCTGAAGGCGTAAACCTAATCTGGCAGGGTGACGCAACTCACTACGACATTGCTACCCAGGTTCCAATCGTTGACAACGTAATCAACCAGAAGCCAGACGGCCTAGTTTTGATTCCTACCGACCCTAACGGTCTTCAGGCATCGAGCGACAAGGCTGTTGCAGCTGGCATCGCTGTTGCAAACGTTGACACCCACACCGCAGACACCTCAAAGGCAATCATCACCATCACCGGTGACAACGCTGACGGTGGCGCAAAGGCTGCTGACGCAATCGCAGGCGCAATCGGTTACACCGCAGGCAAGACCTACCAGGTCGTCGTTGGTCTAACCTCTGCAACTGCAACCACCAACGTTGGCCGTCTAGACGGTTTCAAGGCTCAGGTTGCTGCACAGTACCCAGGCATCAAGATCGTCGACGTTGCTTACTCAGCTTCGAACCCAACCACTGCAAACAGCAACGTAAACAACTGGCTAACCAAGTACCCTAACCTCTCGGGCATCTTCGCAATCGATGGCACCAACGCCACCGGTGCTGCTGCTGCTCTGCAGGCTAAGAACCTAGTTGGCAAGATCGCTCTTGTTGGTTACGACGCTTACCCAGCAAACGTTGCTCTAGTTAAGACTGGCGTCTTCACTGCCCTGATCGCTCAGGACCCAGCAGCAGAAGCCAAGCTAGCTATCAGCACTTTGGTTGCATACATCAAGAACGGCACCAAGCCTGCCTCGCACGACGTTGTTATTCCTAACGTCACGCTAGACAAGAACACCTCGGCTGCTGACTTCACCAAGTACACCTACGTAGCAACCAACTAATTACCAAAGTCGCTAACGCAAGTTAGCAACAACGAAGGACACAAAAGTGGCTAAGAGCAAGCAAGAGATAGCGACCAGCGAGAACACCGTTCGATCATTTGGGGCATGGGCTAAAAGCACATTCTCAAACCAGAGCGCGATTTTGGTGGTCACCCTGTTGATTCTTGCGATCTTGTTCCAGATTGGTTCCGAAGGCATCTTCCTGAACTTCGGCACCCTGGGCACGATTCTTGAAGACTGGGGCAGCTATATCTTGCTTGCTCTTGCCGAAACTTTTGTGGTTATCACGGGCGGCATCGACCTTTCGGTCGGTGCCACCGTGAGCCTTTCGTCGGTAGTCGCCGGCTGGGTTCTTGTGCAGGGCATGCATCTGGATGCAACCACCCAAGGATCAGCTGCACTGCCATATGTTTTGCTTGCAACACTCGTTGCACTTCTAGTTGGTCTCGCCGTTGGTGCACTCAACGCGTTCTTGATCAACATTTTAAAAATTGTTCCCTTCATCGCAACCTTGGCAACCATGGGTGCAATGGGCGGATTGGCAATCATCATTTCGGGCGGCATGCCTTTGCAGGGCCCGAATGATTTCAGTTTGGGTATTGCCTATAACATCGGCGGCGTTCAGCTGCCTATTTCGACCACCATCGTTTGCGTGTTGGTCATCACCGTGATTGCAGGTCTCTATCTGCACAAGACCCGTTTCGGTCTTTATACTTTTGCACTCGGTTCGAACCCGTTTGCTACTCGCGCCGCTGGTATCAGCCCAGCTCGCCACCTAACCAAGATCTATATGCTCTCGGGCGGCCTCGCAGGCCTAGCCGGCGCTTATGCCTATGTGCGATTGGGTGCTGGTTCACCTTCTAACGGTGCTGGCATGGAACTCTACGCGATTGCCGCAACCGTTATTGGCGGTGCATCACTGATGGGTGGCGTTGGTCGCGTGGTTGGTGTGGCACTAGGCACGCTAGTTTTGTTCACCGTGCAGTCGGGCCTCTTGATGGTAAAGGTTGTCACCGTTAGCCCAGATCTCAAGCAGGTAATCGTGGCGATTTTGATTGCAGCTGCAGTAGCTGTGCAAACCTTGCAAAAGTCGAATAGAAGGTAATGATCATGACAGGCAAAGTTATTTATGAAGTCAAGAACGTTACCAAGAACTATGGCGCTGTCGTAGCTCTTGATGGCGCAAGTCTTCAACTGCACGCAGGTGAAGTTATCGGCTTGGTAGGCGACAATGGCGCCGGCAAGTCAACACTTGTGAAGGTGCTCTCTGGCGCGCACTCGCCAGACGGTGGCACAATCGAGCTCGACGGTGTCGAACAGGTTTGGCACAACCCGCGTCAGGCGCTAGAAGCCGGCATCGAGACTCTTTATCAAGACTCTGGTTTGGCACCTCATCTAACCGTTAGCCAAAACGTGTTCTTGGGTCGCGAGATTATGACCAAAGGTATTTTTGGCAAACTGGGATTCTTGGCTCGCAAGCAGATGGAAGTTCAGGCCCAAGCAGATCTAGAAGCCGTTGGAATCGCCTTTGCATCTTCTAATCGCCCGGTCTCGCAACTTTCTGGTGGTCAGCGCCAAGCAGTGGCAATCGGCCGCGCAGTTTCGTGGGCGCGCAAGGTTCTCATTCTCGATGAACCAACCAACCACCTTGGTGCTCGTCAATCAGCCGAAGTGCTCGAAGTTATTCGTCGCGCCAAAAAGAAGGGGCTAGGCGTAATCTTCATTTCGCACACACTGCCTCACGTGCTCGATGTGACCGATCGAATTGTTGTGTTGCGCCTTGGCCAGATCGTGGCTGACGCACCAACGTCGACATTCACCGCAGACACCCTGATCGGCACCATCACCGGCAGCTATAAAGGTGCCGGCAGCCAAAAATAATCCCAGGTTTAATGGGCCCAAGAATTTTGCCAGCCACTAACAACGAAAGTTTTCATTGAGTTACCTATATCTAAAAGCAGACATTTTCCCCAATCTCGCAAAGCGCGAAGAGGTCGAGGCAGCATATCGCGAGCTAATCACCGCATCGCTAGACGAGCCAGGATGCCTGCTTTATGACCTAGTGGTTGATGATGAAAACCCAGGTGTTTGGCACATGTTCGAAAAATGGCAGAGCCGCGAAATCTGGGATCAGCACATGGTTTCGCCGCATGTTGCAAAGATTCAGCGCATCGAGGCTGGCTTGACAGTCAAACCGACTATCTTGAACTTCTATGAATCGGTTCTAGCGCCAGTTTCGCATTAGCTAACTGCGAACGAGCCAGCGGCAGATTTCACAGTTTTGCCTTTGCTGCTCAGGCTGTTTAGCGTGAATTTGCAGGTGCCTTTCACGGTGCCAACAACTGTTGTGCCAACGACACTGCAAATCGATTTCGATGCAGATGCGATCACAACTTGAAAACTGCCTTTAGATGGCAAGGCAATCTTTAGAAGTGCAGCCAAATCTGCAATCCTTTTTGTCACCTTGAGTTTGCCAGGCGCAACTGTGGCGGCCTTCTTGCCAATCAAATATGTAGGTTGTGAAAAAGTCACTGTGTCAATCGTGATCACGACCTTGTCGGCAGTTGTAGCGACCGTATAGTTCAACCCTGCATCAGGTGTTGTGGCGACTTTTGCGTCGGTCATCGCGGTTGACTTGCCACCCTCGGTGCGGGTCATCAAAATGTTTTTTGCGAAATCGGCGGTGGTGCCACCAAAGCAACTTGTAACTGTGGCTGCCGGCAAAATCACCTGAGCGTAGCCATCATTCTCGGTTGTGCCGTCTGACTGAAAATGCGGGCCACCAAGAAGCAACTGAATGCCACTAAACGATTTAGAGCCTTTAGCGTCAGTTGGGCATGATGCATTCATGTCATATGCGAACGCGGCAGCACTAAAAGCCATGCCTTTGATCGAGGCATAGCCTGCCGCACCATTAGCGCCGCTCGAATATCGTGTGTCGATATTTAGCTGCGCTGGGTAATCATCGGTCGCGGTGTCTTCGGTGCTCGAACACTCGAGCGGTGTCGTCTCGCAGCCAGCCAAAGCCGAAATCTCTTGCGGGCTTGCCAACAGAGTCACACGGTTCGTTTTTGGTGCAATGGTGAAGCCATCAATTTGCGCTTGTCCTTCTGCCTCAAGCGGCAGGTCACCAGCTGCGGGGGTGAAGCTAATGACAAAGTCAGACGACAGATCGACGAACTCTAAATCCATGCTTGACGGAACATCAGAATCGGGATCAAGCTTGCCGACATAGGCGCTATAAACCATGTCGACATTGTCTTTGCAGAGCGACATTGTGTAATCGCCATAGACGCCAGGATTCGCCTTATCGGCTGGCTGTGCAACGCCGTCTACGCTCATCGTGATGTTGGCAATCGTCGGGTCAACCGCATCGCCCACCGAACAGTCGCCAGGGGTGTCGGCGTGGGCAGCCACAGAACTAGATACCAGTGCGGCTGTCAAAAGTGCGATGCTAGCCATAGAGGCAAAGGTGGGAACAAATCTCTTCACGCTTCTATTCTTCACCCATTTGGGCTCTCAGGCCAGAAATCGTCACACTCGCAACGCAAAATCCCGCCGACCTCAAAGGCTGGCGGGATTTGCTGTTAGAGCGGAGACGAGAGGATTTGAACCTCCGAAGGGCTTTTAATACCCTTACCTCATTAGCAGTGAGGCGCACTCGACCGGGCTATGCGACGTCTCCAATAACTTCAATAGTTTAGCCGAAAATGCTTGAGGCTTTAAAGTCAAATATTCTCGCGCACCTGAATGATGTTGCCATCGGGATCATTGCCGTCGACATAGCGCCATTGCCCATGTTCTTGCGGCGCACCACCTAATCGCCCACCGTTTTGGCCTGCCGCAAGCTTCGCCTGATCGATGCTTGCTACGTTGAAGACGGGTTTGATTGGATTCTCTTCACGCAGTGCCGGAGCGGTTCTGAATTCTTCTGGCAATAGATGCAGCAGCACTTCATTATCGTTGTTGCTCACACAGGCGAATTCTTCAGTCACATAGGGGTTGTGATCGCCAAACAAGGCTTTATAAAAGCCCA
Organism: uncultured Micrococcales bacterium; assembly: GCA_903853515.1. Lineage (GTDB taxonomy): Bacteria > Actinomycetota > Actinomycetes > Actinomycetales > Microbacteriaceae > Rhodoluna. Next base: position 32,647 of record CAINTU010000065.1, read on the forward strand.
CGGATTTGCCGAGGTCAGACACCCACAACACGATTGTTGTCATTTGCTACTCGCTTCTAGGCTCTTTGAATTTTGTTCGCTATGTCGGTGGTTGCGATTAGCCTAACCCTTGATAAAACCTACCGAAGGATTCCAATTGGCGCTCAGCTCTAAGGCAAAGCACGCCTTGCACAAAATAGTCGTGCCCTCGCCAAAGCTCGACTTTGCCGAAAGCATCGACCTATTTAGTCAGATTTTGCCAGGCATCTATATGGGTGGCACTCAAGATGCCGACAGTCGATTAGCGACCAACACATCAGCCGAGGGTAACGCCAACCATAACCGGCCTTCTTTTTATGACGACGAAAAATTTCAAACAGTCGTCACGCTTTATTTATGGGCCAATCCAACTGGTGATGGGGTTAAAGAACTGCGGCTGCCATTTCGCGACGATTACCAAATCAACTTTGATGTCAACGCAATGTTTTCGATTGTGCGCGATGCCCACTACGACTGGTCAAGAGGCAAGCGCGTTTTGGTACGTTGCCAAGCTGGCCAGAACCGCAGTGGTTTAGCGACCGCGTTGATCTTGATGCGCGATGGCAAAAACGCACAAGAGGCCATCGAAATAGTTCGAGCCGGTCGCAATTTCGGGGCGCTCAACAACCCAGCGTTTGTCGATTGGCTAAAAGCAGAGCCATTAGATTTCTGGCGGCAAGACTAGACCCAGGCCAGCTGCTAGAAAAGTGTTTGATAGTGAGGCTGCTGTTCGGCTAAACTAACTAGGTTGCCGCAAGGCACCCAGCGTTTGTAGCTCAACGGATAGAGCATCTGACTACGGATCAGAAGGTTGGGGGTTCGAGTCCCTCCAAGCGCACCAGCAACACAGTGCGTTAAACCCCGAAAAAACAGGGGTTTCTGATCCAAAACCCCAGCGATAGACACTCCAACCAGGAGGTCTAACCTAAATGCTCAGTGATTCGCTCAGTGGTTTAAAAACCCAACCAAAACATAAACACCCGGCGTGTCTAGTTGCGGACTATCCCCATAGATGCCAACTTATAACTAGCGGATACAAATTGCCCGAGAGACCGAAAGACTCTTGGCTGCGGATGCTAACAAATCTGAATCTTCATTTCAAGGTGGTTAGCATAGTGGCGCAACTATATAGAGTCGACGAAGTCGCAAAAGAACTACAAATATCTAGAGCTACCCTATATCGGCTGATATCCCGCGGCTACATTCAACCCATCAAAGTTGGGCGCAGTGTCAGATTCACTCAAAGCGCTATCGACCGCCTAATCAAACGCCTCGAAACTCAGACACGTCAAGACGAGGTGGGTTACTGATGGCCTACCGGGACGGATCGATTTGGCAAGGCCAAACAAAAACAGGCAAGAGCGTTTGGTTTGTTGAAGTGCAAATAGGCACAAGCCCCAAAGGTCGCCCACGAATGACCCGACGACAAGCTGCAACCAAAGCTGGGGCCATCAAAATAAGACAAGAACTAAACGCCCTAAAAAATCAAGGCAAACTCACCCAACGAAACAACATCACCATCGCCGACTATGGCCGCTATTGGGCTCGGCAAGTAAAACCAAATACTGTCAAACCACACACTGCAGCAGATTACGAGTGGCTTCTAACTAAATATGTAAACCCCTACCTAGGTAAACGCCGCATGTCTGACCTTTCATTCCCTTTGGTTCAAGATTGGATGAACGACCTGTTGGCTGCAGGCTTTGGTCACAGCACAGTCAATTCAGCACGATCAGTTTTAGGGCAAATCGCTAAACAAGCTCAAAGGGAACAAATACTGAACCAAAACCCGGTACTTCTAACCACGAAAGTAAAAAAACTTTTAGGCGATAAAACTCAAGTGCGTGAACCCTGGACTAAAGAAGAAACCACAAGAGCACTAGAACTGGCCAACGGCAGCGAACTAGACCTGTTTTTACACGTATGCCTTCACCTAGGGCTTCGACACGGCGAAGCTTTAGGTCTCACCTACAGTGCCATCGACATAGACAACCGAACCATCGAAATCAAACAAACACTGAAAGATGAACGCCGAATCACCAAAGACGGGCAAGGCATAGTCAGGTTACGGTTGCAAACGCCCAAAACCAAGTCAAGCATCAGGAAAATGCCGTTATCCGACACCATCTACGAGGCTCTAAAACGACACCAAATGCGCCAGTCATTCCGACGTATAAAAGCCGGCCCAAAATGGCGTGAAACAGACATGATATTCACTACCTCTATCGGCACAGCCATACCCCAAGCAAACAACCTCAAAACCTACAAGAAGTTTCTGCTAGACAACAACATCCGATACATCCGAATACACGACCTAAGGCACACCTTCGGCACCCTAGCTCTTGAATCAGGAATCCCCATCGATCAAGTCTCACAAGTCATGGGGCACTCAGACATCGGCATCACCAAGAAAATCTATGCACCACAAGTCCGCGGCTACAACCAACAAGCAATACTCGCAATGGAAAACTACCTAAACCCCGATATCACAGTGCCAACAGACTGGATCCAACCAACAGAAACAATCACCCAAACCCAAACAGAAATCACACACCCAGTGCCTCAATCAACCAGACCAACACGCATACAACTAACAAACAAACGCCATTTACAATGAAAGCAAGGACACAGAAAAAGCGGCCGAAAAGCCTCGAGACCGACATCCTTGAATCCAACAAAAAAGGTGCCTGCACCGATGCAGCACTAAAAACGAGCAGGGAACTTTTCATTAACGCTTCGCTCAGTGCAAAGGTTGTTGCAATCCTGAGACACACACAAGGCCTAAACCGCTAGCCCATAAAAAGCAAAAACAACAGCGCCAAAGGGATTATTCGGCACAAGCCAACATGCATCTCGGCACATTTGCCTGGCCAAGCCAAAAGTCAAGAAAACCACTTTCAAGATTTTTGGAAACTCGGTAGTGTGTTGCCATATGAATACAGATGAACCTAAAAACCCACTAATTATTGCCCAAGAAGCCAAGAAAACCCAATCTCGACTGCTAACATTCAACATCTTGGGAGCATTTCCAGCAATTTATTTTCTATTTCAATCGCCAGACAATCTAGTCGTTTGGAGTCTTGGGGTTTTGAGCTGGGGGTATTACTTCGTCATGCGTAGGAACGCAAAGAAAATCCCCTATTTTCAGGAATTAGGCGAACTCGTAGCCCTAAGAGAAAAAGCAGTGCAATTGGATTATCAGGTCAGGTGGCGCGAGATTAATTGGCAAAAGGAAATGCGCCTACTGACTGAAAAGGTGAGCAACCTAGAAAAGGGGTGGGGATTGCGAATGGAATTTGCGTGGGATGTTGATGCAGATCTTTATGAACTGTACCTGGACGGAAAACCAGCACCGTGCGGGTTCATTCAAGACGCTAAAGCCGTTTTCTCTGATAACACGAATGAGCAAACTTTCGCAGTGGGTTCAACAAGCACCACTGTATATAATTCGGCCAAAAACAACCGAATCCTAAACTCAACCACATCAACAACGAACCAAATGCTCACTACGCAAACTGGCACGGCATCGGTGCAAATCGAGGGCCCTCAGATGGTTCCGGGGGTGCTGTTATTTGACAGCCCGTATGCGGCGAGAGAGTTTACAAATATGTTTAACAGTGCCGCAAAAAACGCAGCGGCCGCCAGCGCAAACCTCCAAAGCAGCCTAAAGGAAGCACTCAAAAAGTTGGAACAACTCAAGTCCCCTGAAAACACAGATTTCGGTGCATCTGAAATTCAACAAATGCTTGCGCAGTATCCGAAACCAGTGTTGGACTGGATTGGCGTAGATATTTCTAGATGGAATCGGGTCGATTCAAATAACCCAAATGCTCTCTCCAACAAATAGCCACCAATAACCTGGATTTATATTGAAAAGGGAATATTCTGTGGACAAGTGCAATTTGAAGAGGCCTTCTGCATAAGAGGGCAAAGCCCAATAGGCGGGTAAATCTGAATTTTTGGCGCACCAAGGGCGACTCCTCATGGGAACAGGAACTACTATTGGCAACTATGCGGTCTATGGACGGGCACAAAATGGGCAGAAAAATGTTTATCGGAATTGCTCTATTTCTGACAGTGCCGCTAGGTCAAATTTCGATAGAACCCGCCTCTGCATCTAGCAGCTCTGATCTCGTACCGCCCCAAGTTAGCGCCGGCGGACACCATACATGTGCCATAACGGTTACCAACACTGTGCAATGTTGGGGTGATGATAGATGGGGCGAGATTGATGTACCAAGCAACCTGGGGAAGATCACTCAACTTAGTCTTGGAGGTCTTCACACCTGTGCACTCACTTTCGCCGGCGCAATCAGGTGTTGGGGGAATAACGACTACGGCCAAATAAATGTACCGCCGGATTTAGGCAAAGCCACGCTCGTCAAGTCTTCTGACTTTTACAGTTGCGCCCTACTAATCGATCAAAGCATCAGATGCTGGGGCTGGCAGATGGGGTTCTCGCCTTATTGGATGGATGCACCAAGTGATTTGGGCCAAGTGAAAGCCTTTAGCGTGGGACAATACAACATTTGTGCGGTGAGGGTGACTGGTTCGGTTCGCTGCTGGGGTCACAGCAACGATTTTGGTCAAGATAATGTGCCTCAAGATCTTGGCCTTGTGAATGATGTAGTGGTTGGCGATAGCTTCGGCTGCGCGTTGCTAGCTTCTGGCCACATTCAGTGCTGGGGAATGTATACATACCCTTGGTACGCAACCACAGTTGCTGTCACCAACTCTCCCGATGACAATGAAATCTACAAATCAATAACCGCCGGCGGTTTTAGTGCCTGCGCACTTTCCCAAAAAGGCGAAGTCAAATGTTGGGGTTGGGACACACAGAGCGTAGGGTCAGATCCGGGAGAAACCGATGTACCGGCGGCCTTAGGCAATGTAACTCAAATTACATCAGGTTCTTATCACAACTGCGCTTTGAACGATGCAGGAAAAGTTGCTTGCTGGGGTTCGAATGTTTATGGTGAATCCACAGTTCCACAAGATTTATGGATGGGAAATACAAGACTATTCGCTGCAACGCCTATACCCAACATCGTTGGCTCGAGCGAAGTTCAATCGATTCTTCTCGCTGACCCAGGAGTATGGGACTCCAACGCAGAGCTAACTTACCAATGGCTTCAAGACGGCTCTCCAATTCCCGGAGCCACTAGCAACCAATACAAACTCAGCTTAGAAAATCTTGCGCACAGTGTGAAAGTATCAATAACCGGTACCGCTCCAGGCTACATGCCATCGACGCAAGTAAGCGATTCGATACTTGTGACACTAGGAATTTTGACTCGAACCCCAGCTCCGAAAATCACTGGGAGCAGCACTTTTGGATTTACTCTTACAGCCAATCCAGGCACTTGGGATCCAGGAGTTGAACTCACCTATCAGTGGCTGAAAGACGCAGAGCCGATAGAGGCTGCGACAACTAATCAACTAGTGCTGAAATCAGAAGATGTCGGCCACCTTATTTCTGTGGTTGTGACAGGCTCCCGAGCGGGCTATGAGTCAATTGCTCAAACCAACGTCCCAATTAGAATTCAATCAGCCAAATTTACAAGAACTCCATTGCCTCTATTTAGTGGTGCCCTTAACGTCGGCTCAACGCTCACCGCAAATGCAGGCGACTGGGATGATGGAGTGAGCATTGCCTACTGTTGGCAGCGAGACAACGTAGCAATTTCAGGTGCGACAGCTAACAAATATGTACTTAGCTCGCAAGACTTAGGGCACCAAATCCGTTTACAGATCACCGCAACCGCGCCAGGCTACACAACTGCGACAACCACATCCTCATCGAGCATAATTTCGGCTGGAGCAATGACGCCAGTCACACCTAGGATAACCGGCCTCCCTAAGTCCAATATGACGATAAAGGCGACTGTCTCAAGTTGGGTTCAAGGCGCAAAAATTAGTTATCAATGGCTTCTAGACGGAAAACCAATCAAGGCAGCCACAAAATCGAGCTACACACTTCTAGCTTCTCAAAAGTCGCATAAGATTTCACTATCTATAACTGAAAATGCACCGGGTTACCTCGCTGCAACCTCGATTACAACGGCATACAAAGTTGGCTGAAAACTCGAATAGGGCCGCGAAGAGTGGCTTAATTTAAAGTCAGGCCAAAACCAACCTCGCCGTCAAAAGTCGGGTAAAGATCTCAAGGCCATCTTGCCGAGATATCTTCCAAATCTAGACCTAATTGAGATGCCAAAATCCATCTCACCCGCAGGTGACACTTGAACTGGTTGCCTTAACAATCCCCTCGCTTAGTTTAGGAATCAATTCGCCTGTATTCAAATGGGAGATTCCACTAAAAGACGGTGGCTTCTCAATGAACTTTAAGTTAGTTAACCTAGTTATTGGGAATCAGAGGACTGACCCAACTCCAATATTCCTGTAAAAAGAGCGGTCAAGAAGCCGACAGCAACAATGACCCAACCCGTGGCTGTGAAAGCGGAGTTGTCACAACTAGAGCCACTGAGGGCGCATGAAACGTTCTGGCTTGCTCCCGCTCCGATGATGGCATAACCCAAAACGCTGCTTATTGCAGATATGAAAATGAACAACACCAGCGCTCGAACGGCATGGGTGGTTCGATCTTGGGCTGCTACCAGCAAATCGATGCCTGCGAGGCCGCCTTCATTGGTAGTTTCTTGAGAGGTCTTGGCACTTTGAGCGGGTTTTGCTGCAGGCCTCAAACGCTCATCACCGCGATAAATGATGGCGTGGAGTTCTTTGCGGCACTTGCGGCATTTGATTTTCTCCCATGTGCCGAAATCACTTCTCGAGTATTCGCTTCCGCAGTTGCGGCATTCGTATTCAGGCTGATTAGTCATGCGGCTAAATGTAGTCCCCAAAAGGAAACAATGCAATCCATGCTTGAGGCATAAGGAGCGATGGCGCGACCAGGACAATGTAAGTAAGACTAGAAGCCTACAAATTGAATGAAGGTAGGGTCGAATGGGCAAAGTAAGACCAAAAGTTGATTCCACGCTAATCGGTCCAGCTGGCGAGCACCTCGTTCTTTCTCGCCTTTTGGCTCAGGGCTTCTTGGCATCTCCAGCTCCGCGGGGCACCCGGCAAGTGGACATCGTTGTGAATTTAATTGAAGGTGGCAACCCCAAACTCATTCAAGTGAAAACAACGATGGGCTCGCCTAAAAAGGGTTGGATTCTGCAGGCTAAACATGAAAATCAAGCTAGCGAGGATCTTTTCTTTTGCTTTGTCAGTTTTGATTCAATTCAAGGCGAGGTTTATGTGATCCCTTCAGCTGTCGTCGCAGGGCACATCAAGGAAGGCCATGAAAAATGGCTTTCGAAACCAGGTAAGCAAGGTCAAAAGCACAATGACAGCGCCATGAGGAATTTGAGTTCTTTAGAAAACTCGTACGGGCCGAGTTGGCTGTCTACTTACTTTGAAAATTGGGATCTGCTTCGCTAACACAGATTTGGTATTTGCAGTCAGAAAGCGCCTAGACAGGCAAACCAAAAAAAGTAATGTCCTTGTTATCTTCGCGATTTTGGGCGTCGATTAGTTTGAACCTGCGCGAACGAGTACACGTTGTGAGAGAGTGTTGTCTAAGGTTCGGCAGACCCCCAAAAAAGTTTGGCGGTCATTGTCAATGGGTGCTCAAACTTGTTTGGACACCTTCGGACTCTATTCCAAAATAGCCACGGAATTGTGTGAAAATCATGTCGATGCGATACGCGCAGAACCTGCAGTGAAAGGGAACTCTGTCTCTTTGACGCGCAGAAATAACGCTCTGGAAGCGGAATCAAACCTTCAATTCACCCCGAGTCAGAGTTAGCTGTAGACCACCAAATGAAGACAAAGTTCAACTGGATGCTCACTCGCTGTAGCAATGTCTCCGCACGGTAATAGCATTGAAGTCTAAGCAAAGTGGCTGCCTACTATGGGGTTCGCAGATGCAAGGGTAATGGGCACGCTATGGCAGGGAAGACAATAAACGTGAGTTCAACAACACAGCAAGAGATTGAGTCTTGGCTTTGGGATGCAGCAAACATCCTTAGAGGGCCAGTAGATCCAGCCAACCTAAGAGACTATGTATTCCCTTTGCTATTCCTAAAGCGACTAAGCGATACCTGGGATGAAGAGCAAGAGAAGGCCATCAAACAGTTCGGCATCGACATTGACCGTGAAACAGCCGCTGACTTCCATACTTTCCAGATCCCAGATGGTTGCCACTGGGCTGATCTAAGACGAGCCACTGAAAACCACGGTGTCCTGATCCAGAACATGATGCAAAAGATTGAGGAAGCAAACCCTAACCAGTTAGCTCAAATCTTCGGAAACGCACCTTGGGCAGATCACAACAAAATGCCACCAGAGCGACTGGAAAAGCTTGTCCAGCATTTCGGCCTTAGAGACATTTCTCCAAGCAAGGTATCTAATGATCTTCTTGGTGGAGGATACGAATACCTCCTAAAGAGATTCTCAGATGAAAGCGCAACA
>CAINTU010000066.1 GCA_903853515.1 uncultured Micrococcales bacterium
CAACGACAGTCGCAAATCTCAATAGCGCAAAAGCCGATAGTCAAATCTTTGAAAAAACTTCAAAACAGGAATTAGAAGATTCCTCTGAAGCCAGCAACCTGGCATTTGACTTAGAGAGAACAAAGGATTTGAAAGTCGTTGGCCTTAGTCTCAACGAACAAGAACGACGTCTCGAGGTGTGGGTTAGCCCAGGTTCAAATAAAAATGTAGATTCCGCAATCGAAGATCAAAGGTTCCTATCAATTGAAATTCATGATGCCAGTCATTCAAAAGCTGAGCTTGATCTTGCAATCCATAAACTGAACAGTCTTGTTACATTGGGTCAAATTCCTGAGAACGTCATGCTATCTAGCAGTCAAATCCAAGATGATGGCTCTGGCATTACCGTAACTTTTGATGTCTCGAGCCCAGTGCCGTCTGCCGCCTGGCCCTCTGCTATGGCGCAAATTCTTGGAGTACCTGTGTTTGTTGACCCTAAACCGACAAACATTAAGTTAACGGCGAGCCGAATCGATGACTATGCACCTTGGCGGGGCGGCTCGCTATTCTCGACTACCAACAGCGCAGGACTGACGGGTTATTGTAGCCAAGGTTTTGGCGTGCAATCAAAAATTACCAACATCCAATACATGCTTACGGCGAGGCATTGTTTTGATTCGAGTACCAGTCTGACTCTCAATAAATTAGTCGCCCCGAGCCCCTCAATCGGGTCATGGTCAAGTTCTTCTGCTTATAACTCAAGCGATTTTGATGCTAGTTTAACTTTCCCAGATCAAGGTACAGTTCGGAATTCGGTCTACTATGGAGGCATTGCATCGACGGCAGCCATTCAGGTCCAAGGCACTTCAACGAATGTTGAGGGGGCTCTTGTCTGTACCGATGGAGCAAACTCGGGCATGCATTGCGATGTTCGAGTAATTGCGCCGCCGCAACAGCTATACGTCGGTTTGGTTGTCTACTCCGGCGTTGTTAAGGGGCAACGCGACAACGGTTACATCTCTGCAGCATTTGGGGACAGTGGAGGTCCTGTTATAAGCGACCCCACATTGGGCTCATCAGTTTCTGGCTTTGGCATAATCCACGCCATCGATGATTTGGGCAATTGCGCAAACTTCAGCACCCCAGTCAACTTGCCAGGTGCGCATTGCGGAAAAGTGGTGTACTGGATGGACCTTAACAGTGCCCTCGCTGCGCTTCACATGAATCTAAAGAACTAAACGGTGAGGATTCTTGGCATTAGGGCCATATACTGCAGCATGGCAGGGCTTTTGATTTTATTGCTGGCCTCTTGCCAGGCTACAAGCGTAATCTCTTTGAAAATTAAGCCCGAAGGCAAACCCGCTCGTTACGGCTGGCTAAATTTGAACTGCCCTGAAAATGTGTGGGCAAAGAGAATCTCGCAAGACCTTGGCTCTAGTGATCTACAGAAGACGCCGTGGGTGCAAAGTGCTCTTTCGCTTAAGGCGGAGGACTTTTGGCTCATCCAGCCCGCGAAAACCGGATCGGGCTACAACTTCTTTAGACCCAGTTCAAAATTTGAGGCATTGAAAAGTCAAATTCAGTCTGCGAAGTTAGAGGTTCAAGCGGGGCACTTAGCCGTACCAGATTTAGAACCTCGATTGCCTCGACCTTTCACCACGACTCTGGTGTTCGTAGTCAAAGCAACAGACCAAAATATTTATATTTTTAAGTTAACCGATCTGGACTTCAAATCGGCTGGGGCACAAAGGTATTTGGAAAACACAAGAAATATTGTCTCGACAACGACGTATCAAAAATATATTGAAAGCACGCCATAGTCTTTCGAGATGGTTGCGAACGGGGCCACTAGTGAAAACTAAATACCCAAAGAATTTTTACTGGACCGACCATAGGCTTTCCCAAAGTCGGCATAATCTTTTCCGAGTGTTTTTCTTTGGTTGAAGACGATATTCCACGGCCCGCCATCGACACCATTAAACTCCCAAATACGAACCAACTTATCGCCAACAACCCGAGAAGGGTACTAAGTTCGCAGAGCACCGGTTATAGAATCTGAAAATGACAATCGGGCCTAGAAAAAGTCGAGATGAGCTCATACAAAAGTTGAGAGCAATGAGATTCGATGAGCTCGATCTTGCATTTTTAACTGGCAAACCTAAATCGGGTGAAGAGCGAGAGGGCTTCGACCGTTTCGGCAAATACCAATTTCGCTTCGGCTGGGGCATCGGCGCCTTCTTATCTGTGGGCTACCTATTTCTCGTCTTCAATGCCTTTTTTCCGAGACTCGCCAATTACTATTCAGATGCAGACAGCGTCTGGATTCGCTCAAACGCCTGGTGGATGACACCCATATGGGCCATTCCGACATACTTTCTCTATAAAGCGAATAAGCGTTCCGAAGGTAGAGAGTCCAATTATTTGCGGCAGTCTCTCGAAAACAATGGGCTC
>CAINTU010000067.1 GCA_903853515.1 uncultured Micrococcales bacterium
ACCGGCATGGCTTTTGGCCGCGACCGACGACTGCCAATCACCAATAAATTTAGGAACTAAATTGACCGAATTCACTCCAAAGCAGGTTAGAACCTCTAGTTTGAAGCAATTCAAATCAGAAGGCCACCGCTTCGCCTGCCTAACCAGTTACGACTCGCTCACGGCGTCAATTTTTGATGAGGCCGGCATCGACGTGTTGTTGGTGGGCGATTCGGCGGCAGATAATGCACTTGGATACTCGACCACCCTGCCGATCACTCTCGACGAGATGATTCCGTTTGGCCGCGCTGTTGCCGCGGCAGCAAAGAGGGCACTGGTTGTTGTCGACCTGCCGTTCGGTAGCTATGAGGTTTCGCCCGAGCAGGCACTCGAGTCAGCAATCAGGGTGATGAAGGCAACTGGCGCGCAAGCAGTGAAACTGGAGGGCGGGGTTCGAAGCAGTGGCCAGATTAAAGCTCTTGTCGAGGCTGGAATTCCAGTGATGGCACACATTGGTTTCACCCCTCAAAGTGTGCACGTTTTCGGCGGCAACAAAGTTCAAGGCCGCGACGAGGTTGGCGCAGAGAACCTTAGGGCCGATGCCCTAGCGGTTCAGGCGGCAGGCGCCTTCGCTGTTGTGCTCGAAATTGTGCCGGCAAAGTTGGCCACCGAAATAACTAAGGAGCTTGCTATTCCAACCATTGGCATCGGAGCAGGCAACGAAACTGACGGCCAAATTTTAGTTTGGACAGACTTTGCGGGTCTCTACCCGGGCAAGCCACGCAAATTCGTGAAGCAGTTTGCGACTTTGCGCCAAGATTTGCTCAATGCGGCAAGCAACTATCGCAGTGAAGTAGCGGCGCAAGTTTTTCCTGATCAGGCGCACTCACACGAATAATTCAGTCTTCGCTCTCATCGTTGGCTAACCACTGGGCAGATCTGTCTCTAACGATTTCAAGGGCTGCCTGCGCTTCTTCGCGAGTGGCAAACGGCCCGATTCGATAAATAGCAGCGGATTGCTTGCCCACCTCAACTGAATTTGTCTTGGTGTTAAACCAGTACTCTGTTGGCTCTGCAGTCATGAGTCAAGACTAGGCGTTGGTGATTGCGCTGTGTCACTGTCTGAGATTTGTTAGAAGCAAATCTAGACTTGACTGGTGCCTAGAGATGCGAATAATCACTTATTACCCGGCACAATTTCGCCGATGCGACCAGTTAGTCAACAAATTGATCGACCAGAATATGTCGGCAAATCAGGCCCAACAAAATTCACAGGCAGTGATGTTAAGACTGCAACACAAATTGAAAAAATTCGGTCTGCGGGTAAAATCGCAGCCCAGGCAATTGCTCTGGTTGGGGCAGCTTGCAAACCTGGCATAACAACAGATGAATTAGACGCTATCGGACATGATTTTGTAGTGAGTCAAGGTGCATACCCATCTACCCTTGGCTATCGCGGTTACCCGAAATCTATTTGCAGCTCGGTAAACGAAATCATTTGCCACGGCATTCCAGATAACACCGTTTTGCAAGATGGCGACATCATCAACATCGACATTACGGCTTATCTTGATGGTTACCACGGTGACAGCAATCAAACCTTTTTGGTTGGCAACGTTAGCCAAGAGGTTCAGCTTTTAGTTGAACGCACCAAAGAGGCGTTGCTCCGTGGAATAGCGGTTGTGGCCCCGGGCCGCGCATTGAATCTGATTGGCAGAACTATCGAGAGCTATGCCAAGCGCTTCGGCTATGGAGTAGTTCGCGATTTCACCGGGCACGGAATCGGCGAATCTTTCCATTCAGGCTTGATTGTGCCGCACTATGACAGCGCGCCGCTCTATGGCGACACCATGCAACCCGGCATGGTCTTCACCATCGAACCGATGCTCACTCTTGGCACCCACGAATACACGATGTGGCAAGACGGCTGGACTGTTGCGACGAAAGACAAAAGCATCACGGCGCAATTCGAACACACCATAGTTGTTACAGAAACCGGTGCAGAGATTTTGACACTGCCGTAACTAGAGTTTTTTAGAGCTTCACAAAAGAGGACAAAATGGGCAAAAAAGCAATCGGCATCGATATCGGTGGCACCGGCATCAAGGGCGCACTCGTCGACATCAAATCAGGCAAGCTGCTGAGTGATCGTCTGCGCTATGAGACCCCCGAAGGTGGTCGGCCAAAAGACATTGCCAAGGTTTTGCAAGCCCTCATCAGCGAGTTGCCAAAAATTAAAGATGACCTCGCCGTCGGAATTTGTTTTCCGGCAGTGGTGCAACATGGGCGCACGTTGTCAGCCGCTAATGTGTCTAAGGATTGGATTGGACTTGACGCGGCTTCATTGTTCACCAAAGAGTTGCGCCGCCACGTGCACGTGATGAACGATGCAGACGCCGCTGGACTTGCAGAGGCCAAATTCGGCGCAGCCAAAGCAAAACGTGGACTCACCATTATGACCACTCTTGGCACTGGCATAGGCAGCGCCCTTATCTATGACGGTGTTTTAATACCCAACTCTGAACTTGGGCATCTCGAAATCGACGGCATCGATTACGAATCGAAGGCGGCCTTCAGCGCCAAAGAGCGTGAAAATCTCAGTTGGGATCAATGGGCAGAACGATTGCAGAAGTACTACTCAAAATTAGAGGCTCTCTTAGTGCCAGATCTATTCATTGTCGGTGGCGGTGTCTCTAAGCAGCATGAAGAGTTCTTGCCAAAGCTTCACCTAAAGACAAAAATCATTCCGGCAGAAACTCGAAACTCAGCGGGCATACTAGGTGCAGCCTATTTGGCTAACCGCAATTCTGACGATTAGTTTATTTTTGAAGAAAGGGCCGGCCGATACGCCGGGTTTTGTACCTTTTCAGGTGACGGCCATCTATCTAGCAACGTTGTTACCAACGTCGTCAAGCGACCTACCCGATAGCTCGGCGAGCAGCTTCAACGCTATCTGTCTGGTCTTGCTCTAAGCGAGGTTTACCTAGCCGCATTGGTTGCCCAACACGCTGGTGGTCTCTTACACCACCGTTTCACCCTTACCACAACGAATTGTGGCGGTCTGCTTTCTGTTGCACTTTCTCGCGGGTTACCCCGAGTGGGCGTTACCCACCACTTTGCTCTGTAGAGCCCGGACGTTCCTCGTCGATTTTAACCGCCGCGACCGTCTGGCCGACCCTTTCTTAATCAAGAATAACCCCGCAGCAACCACCTGCCTAGTGCAAGGATCGATTGCGCGAGCGGCTTATAGGTGGGTCGTGTAATTTGTGCAGGTAAGTTCGGCTGCCTCAT
>CAINTU010000068.1 GCA_903853515.1 uncultured Micrococcales bacterium
ATTACGACAATGAACTTTATGAAGGAATAGTTTGTTATGGAACTTATTTTTAAATGAATATGATATCAAAAGTATTCTTTTTTTAAAAGAAATTACTTTTAAAAGGAGATCCTTTATTGGTAAAGGAATTGCTGATTTTAGTCCTTTGATGAGCAGCGTTTTTCTAGTACTAATCCTGATCACCAAAAAGTCCCTAATGAATTTCCCTATTCCTTCTCATCATAAACTAATCAATCTCGTCATCTAAATCTAGGTTGGTTAGTTCGCTGACTCTCGCCCCGGTCGCATACAAAAGCTCTAACACTGCCCTGTCACGCACCCTAATTAGATCGCCTGCCGCCCCCGCAATATCGTCGGGTTCTGGCCCAGCTGCTTTCAACAGCGCCTCAATTTCTGAAATCGAAATCGCTTTGGGCAGTCGTCTGGCCGCTTTTGGCGGTTTGACAACAGCGCTGACATCTAGTTCGGTTTTGCCTTCGACAAGCAAGAAGCGATGAAACCCGCGCACCGCAGCCAAAATACGTGCCACACTGGTGGCTGCCAAACCGCGCTCGCTCACTAAAGATTGGCTAAATTCGCGCACCAGCAGTTCGGTTATCTGACTGTATTCGCTAATCGATATTGCCTGCAGCCAAGCGTTGTACCTTGTCAGGTCTCGCCTATATGCCAAGAGGCTGTTTTTAGCTAACCCACGCTCAATGGTTAGGTGGCGAAGGTATGAATCGATTTGGCGCTCGATTTGGTTCATTACCCGTTTTGCTTCGATCCTTGGATTGCTAGGTAGTGCAAAATACCAACGGTGAGCGTTGGGCTCTGCGCCTTCGAGTTCAAAACCGCATCAACCACATCAGTGAGGTCATGCCAATCAACCTGCATGTCGCGCTCTTCTGCCGTGCGGTCATAGTCGTGCTCAATTTTTGTCAGCCCGGTTGCCAAAAAGATTTCGATAACTTCATCGTTGCAACCTGGCGAAGTCAAAAAAGTATGCAGATGCTGCCAGTTTTCTGCCACATAGTCGGTCTCTTCTAAAAGCTCGCGCTTGGCAGTATCGAGAGTGCTTTCGTCGGTGGCATCGCGCAGACCAGCTGGCAGTTCAAGCAAATAACTGTCGACCGGCCTACGGTATTGCTTCACAGTTAGCACTTGATTCTTTGCGTTTATTGCGAGCACTGCAACCGCCCCAGGATGCCGCAGGTATTCACGGGTCAGCTGTTCGCCGTTGTAATCGAAGCGATCGCGCACCAGGTCAAAAATCTTGCCGGCAAAGATTACCTCTGGCTCAGCGCCTTGTTTATTGGCCCGTTTATCTTGCAAAGTCTTATTCAGGTTTCGAATCAAACAGTCTTGATGCGAGCGCCGCTTTGATCAAGCCATGAAACAGCGGATGCGCTTTTGTAGGGCGTGACAAGAATTCTGGGTGAGCCTGTGTTCCGACGTAATAAGGGTGCACTTCTTTTGGCAGTTCTACGAATTCGACCAGGTCGCCATTTGGCGAAGTGCCCGAAAACACTAATCCGTGTTCTGAAATCTGGTCACGGTATTTGTTGTTCACTTCATAGCGATGGCGGTGCCGTTCAAAAACGCTTGTCGCTTGATAAGTTTCTGCGACGACAGATCCTGCCTGCAACTTAGCTTCGAAAAGCCCGAGGCGCATCGTGTGCCCCATGTCACCGGCGGCAAGAATGTCGACTTGCTCGGCCATGGTAGCGATTACCGGGTATTTGGCATCAGAGTCAAACTCTGTTGACGAAGCGCCTTCTAGCGAGGCTAAGTTTCTTGCCGCTTCAATCACCATGCACTGAAGACCCAGACAAAGACCTAGGGTTGGGATTTGGTTCTCGCGCGCAAATTTGAGTGCACCAAGTTTGCCTTCGATGCCACGCACGCCGAAACCACCGGGCACACAGATTGCGTCAACGTCACTCAACTGTTCGCGTGCGCCCTCTTCGGTCTCACAAGAGTCGCTAGCGACCCATTTGATGACTACTTTGGCTTGCTCGGCAAATCCGCCGGCGCGCAACGCTTCAGTTACCGAAAGATAGGCGTCAGGTAGGTCGATATATTTGCCGACCAACGCAACCTTGACCTCTGCGACGGGCTCGTGAACTGCTTTGAGAACACCGGCCCAACGTGACCAGTCGACTTCGTTTGCCTCTAGACCTAAGGCATTGATGATATAGCTATCGAGCCCCTCATCATTGACCACGGTTGGAATGTCATAGATGCTGTTGGCGTCGGCAGCGTTGATAACAGCCGCAAGATCAACGTCGCACATAAGTGCAATCTTCTTTTTGATTGCATCACCAATCGGCCTGTCACTGCGGCAAACAATTGCATCGGGTTGAATGCCGATTGAGCGCAGTGTTGCCACTGAGTGCTGAGTTGGCTTTGTCTTAAGTTCGCCGCTTGGCGCAAGATAAGGCACAAGCGAAACATGCACAAAGAAAACATTGTTGCGCCCTAGTTCGTGGCGCACCTGGCGTGCGGCTTCGATAAATGGCAGTGACTCGATGTCACCAACCGTGCCGCCAATCTCGGTAATAATCACATCTGGCGCTGGGTCTTCGAGCGCCTGCAATCGCATGCGTCTTTTAATCTCGTCGGTAATGTGCGGAATAACTTGAACTGTGTCACCCAAGTAACCGCCAGCGCGTTCTGTTGCGATCACCTTCTGATAAATCTGCCCGGTGGTCACGTTAGCCGATTGGGCCAGATTGATATCTAGAAAACGTTCATAGTGGCCGATGTCTAGATCGGTTTCAGCGCCATCATCGGTCACAAATACTTCACCGTGCTGAAACGGATTCATGGTGCCCGGATCAACGTTCAAATAGGGGTCAAGTTTTTGCATGACTACAGATAGCCCGCGGGCTCTGAGCAGATTGCCAAGACTGGCTGCCGTAAGGCCTTTACCGAGTGAAGATGCAACTCCACCGGTGACGAAGATTTGTCTAGTTTTTGTAGAGCCCATTGCGATAGCCATGGAATTACACTCTACCGAAAACGACACGGCAAGAACGCCAAAGCCCCGTTCGCCATGCCGCAATTCGCTTAGCTTTGCAAAGTTTTTTGCGAGTTAGGGCCTCGGCTCTCGCCCTGGGCCTAACCGTAGGACTAACTAGGCGTGCAAGGCCGGAAACTCATCGGCGGCAAGGTTTAGCAATTCTGCAGCGTGAGATCTTGCCGAGTTAGAGTCACCAAGGCCCGAAAGCATGCGGGCAAGTTCTGCAACTCTGGTTTCGCCTTCAAGTTTCTGAAGCGAGGTTTGTGTGCCGTCAGTTGAGTCGGATTTCTCGACCAGCAAGTGGCGGTTTGCGAAGGCAGCCACTTGAGGCAGGTGGGTGACCACAATCACTTGGGCGTCTTGAGCAAGTTTGGCCAGTCTTCGGCCGACCTCAATTGCGGCCTGGCCTCCTACCCCAGCATCTACTTCATCGAAGATAAAAGTTGGCGCGTGATCGCTGCCGGCAAGCACAACTTCTATGGCAAGCATGATGCGAGATAGTTCGCCACCAGATGCACCACGGCCCAGAGGCCTCGGTTCAGCGCCTTTGTATGCCTCAAGCAAGAGAGCCACTTGGTCGCGTCCGGTTGAAGTTAGTTCGGGGGTTTGGCTGATAGTTACATGCAGTCGGGCACCTGCCATAGCCAAAGCTTGAAGTTCGAGACTGACCCGATTTGCTAGTTCTTCGGCTGCAGAGTTGCGCGCAGCCGTAAGGATTTCGGCTTGGGCCTCAAGTTCAGTTGCGAGTGCACTTTCACGGGCAGCTAACTTGTCGATCGTGTCGGTTGATGAGTCGAGCTCTAAAAGTCGTTTTTCGGCGCCTTCACGATAACCGATTGCCTCTTCAAGAGATGGCCCGTATTTTCGCATCATTGCGGCTAGGTCAGCGCGACGATTTTGCACTTCATCGAGGCTGAGCGCTGATTCGCTTTCGAGCGATGCCAGATACCCCGAGAGATCGGCGGCTATCTCATTGAGGCTCGCACCGATTTCTCGAAGCGACTCAAGATGCACAGCCAGTTTTTCATCGTGAGCAGAAGCATTCTCGAGCGCCTTGCGCGCACGACCAACAAGCGACACTGCATCTTGGCCGTCATAACTTTCGGTCAAGAGCTGTTCATGAGCATCTGCCGCAGCAATGCGAAGTTCTTCGGTATGGGTCAGCCGAGCTGCTAGCTCTGCAAGTTGCTGATCTTCGCCTGGCTTTGCATCTAATCGTTCGAGTTCAACCACTGCAGCCCGAATGTCTTCTGCCTCTTGCAACCGGTTCTTTAGACTCGCCCGAAGCCCACTCAATTCGTTTGCAACCACTTTGTGTTCAGAAAACAGCCGCTGGTATTCAGAAAGCGCTTTGGCTAAAGGTGCACCACCAAATCGGTCGAGCGCTTCGCGCTGGGCGGCTGAGCTTTTTAGTCGCAGCTGGTCTGCCTGACCGTGCACTACAACAAGAGCCGAGCCGATTTCGTTCAGCACCCCAGCCGGCACGCTTCGGCCGCCGACGGTTGCGCGCGAACGGCCATCCGTGGTGACGCTTCTCGAAAGAATTAGTTCGCCGCCTTCGATGAATCCCGCGGCTTCTTCGACTTGCGCGATGACGGCAGAGTTGCCGCCAACTTGCCAACGTCCTTCGACGCTCAACGAGTTGGCACCGCGGCGCACGCTTGAGCTATCGGCGCGGTCACCTAATAAAAGTCCAAGGGCAGTAAGCACCATGGTTTTACCCGCACCGGTTTCGCCGGTCAACGCCGTGAGCCCCCGCCCGAGTGGCAATGTTGCCTCGGTGATAATGCCGAGGTCGCGAATAAGTATTTCTTCAATCAAAGCGTTGGCCTAATTCGAATCCTCGCCTGGGCCGCGCCAACCAGTCACTGGCAGCGCAAATTTGCGCACCAACCGGTCTGTGAATGGGCCTTGGCGCAATCGCGCGAGGCGAACCGAGCGTTCAGAACGCTTAACCTCGACACGTGCACCGACGGGCAGATCATGGGTTCTGCGGCCGTCACACCAAAGCACACCGCTGCCAGAAGAGCGTTTCAACACTTCAACAGCCAAAAGGCTGCGCGGGCTGATTACAAGTGGACGCGCAAACAGTGCATGAGCCGAAAGTGGCACTAACAAAAGAGCTTCGACAGAAGGCCAAACCACCGGGCCCCCGGCACTAAACGAATAGGCCGTCGATCCGGTTGGTGTGGCCATGACTACTCCGTCGCAACCAAAACTAGATAGTGGGCGCTCGTCAATTTCAACCACGACTTCGAGCATGCGTTCTCGCGAATTTTTTTCAATGGTGGCTTCGTTAAGGGCCCAGGTGCGATATGTTTCTTGACCATCGACGAGCACGCGAACATCTAGGGTCAGTCGTTCTTTGACCAAATAATCTTTGGCGACGACCCGGCTCACGGCTTCGCTTAGGCCATCGCGCTCACTTTCGGCCAGAAAACCGACGTGGCCTAGGTTGATGCCAAGTAGCGGTGTCGAAGTTTCGCGAACGACTTCGGCCGCTTTCAAAATCGTGCCGTCGCCGCCTAAAACCATAACTAACTCAAGATCAACCTGAGCCACTTCTACTTCAAAAATTTTGACAGCTGCAATTTCGGTCGCAACTTCATCGAGTTTCAGCGCGGTCTCGGCGACATTCGCATAATCTTTCACCGCAAGAATTTGGTCTTCTGTCATCACTGGCACTAGACCCGCGCGGTGCAGTTGAACTACCGCTTCAATTGTGGCGTTTAAGGCCTCAGTTCGACCGGTGTGCGAAACCACAAGGATGTTGCGCTCGCGCCCAAGTTTCACTTCAGTCACCTTCGCACCTGCCTTTTCTGTTGCCTTGCGTTTTGGTTCAATTCGAGCGCAATCGCGCCTGAATTAGCGATTTCGCGCTAGTTGCTCAATTCTCTCAGTGTATTCATGCTGGTTCAAAGGCTGTTGAGAACTAAGCCAGACCACATATTCAATGTTGCCATGAGTGCCCGGCAGTGAACTTCGCACCAGTGCTTTGACCCCAAGTTTCAATCGGGCAGCTTCATCAAGCACTTGCTTGATTGCCCCAGATCGAAGCCTGTGGTCATTCACTATGCCAGAGGCATCTAGCGAGGTCTTGCCGACTTCGAACTGTGGCTTTATGAGAAGAACTAGGTCTGCAGTTGGTGCGACTGAGCAGATTTGCTCGAGCACAAGTGTCAGTGAGATGAAACTAAGGTCTG